>JANPGD010000170.1:0-10985 GCA_031423845.1 Hyphomicrobiales bacterium
GCTCTTGCAAATTCTTCAACATCGGAAAATTTACCTCGCAACGCCAAATCTTGATCAAATCGAAGCCTTAACTGGCACGCGAAATCCTGAGGCTGCTGCAATAATTTTGCATAAGCTTGGCTTGAAAAATATAGTTATTCACGCAGGCGAGCAGGGATCATATGCCTCTGATGGCAAGTCAATGACGCATATTCCGTCGCAAGCAAAATTGATCGTCGACGTAACAGGCGCAGGCGATGCTGCAACGGCAGGGCTGGTGCATGGCCTGTTGCAAAATCTGTCACTGGCCAAAGCGGCCGAGATCGGGCAAGAAATTGCTGCAAAAGTGATTGCAAGTCATAGCTCGACATTGGATTGATGATGATAGAACTTACCGAAGAAATTAAATCTGCAGTGGCCCAAGGCAAGCCCGTGGTAGCTCTTGAATCCACTATAATCGCGCACGGAATGCCATACCCACAAAATTTAGAAATGGCTCGCGAAGTGGAAACCATTGTGCGTGAAAACGGCGCAATCCCCGCCACCATCGCCGTTATCGATGGAGAACTGCGTGCTGGTCTTTCGAACTCAGAGTTAGAGCACTTTGCCAAAACCGGGCCTTCCATCATTAAGGTTTCAACCCGTGATTTGTCTTTCGTTGTTGCTCGTAAAATGACGGGGGCAACAACAGTGGCTTCCACCATGCGCCTTGCTGCGATGGCCGGCATTCAGGTTTTTGCAACAGGTGGAATCGGTGGCGCCCATCGCGGTGCGGAAAAGAATTTTGATATTTCAGCAGATTTGATCGAGTTCTCGCAAAGCAATGTGGCTGTCATAACTGCTGGCGCAAAGGCCATTCTCGATTTAGCACTGACACTGGAAACATTGGAGACATTTGGCGTTCCCGTCGTAGGATACGGCACCGATGAATTCCCTGCATTCTATTCACGCAACAGCGGCCACAAAGTTCCTATGCGCTGCGACAGGCCAATTGACATAGCGGCAATGATGCACGCCAAATGGAGCATGAATTTGAAAGGCGGCATCGTAGTTGCCAACCCAATTCCGCTGGTAGCAGAAATTCCAGCTGCGGAAATTGCACCCACCATTGAAAAAGCCATCGCAGAGGCCAAGGAACTTGGTGTGCATGGTAAAAACGTAACGCCGTTTCTATTGGCGCGTTTAGCCGAAATCACCCAAGGTCGCTCACTGACGGCAAATATAGCGTTGGTTAAAAGCAACGCCAAATTGGCGGCAGAAATTGCTATGGCTTATAGCCAGTAACGATAAACATAAATCGTAGTCATCAAGCTACCACAAATGATGATGACGGTTCGCACAGTTTGGGTTGGCAATATCTTCGTAAGTTTTACGCCAGCAAACCCTCCCGCCAATGTGCCCACCATCATCACCAGCGTTTCTGGCCAACTGATAACGCCATGCCACACAAAAAATATGATTGCGGCCACATTGGTGAGGAAGCACAGAACGTTTTTGATCACGTTGACGCTGCGCAATTCCCAGCTGCTGGTGGCACTCAGAACCGACATCACAATCACGCCGAGCCCCGCTCCAAAATAACCACCGTAAATAGAAGCCGGCAACAGCAAGATCATCCGCAAGCGTTGATGGTCACTGCCTCCGCCCAAAGCGTTGGATAAAAATCTTTGAATGGGCTTTGAAAAAGCAAAGATCAAAGTGGCAATGCCAATCAACGCTGGAACGGATTGCGTGAAAGTTTTCTCAGGTGTGACAAGCAATAGTATTGCGCCCAAACCACCGCCCAGCATTACGACTACAAGGCTCAGCCAAAACACGATACCAATTGTTGGAAACTTCTTGAGGTCACTCAAAAAACCCACAGCATTGCTAGAGGTGACAGCCACGGCATTGGAAGCGTTGGCGATAATTGGCGGCAACCCCACAGCAAGGAGGGCAGGAAACGTAAACAATGAAGCGCCACCAGCCATGGCATTGGCAATGCCACCCACAAATCCAGCACAAATCAAGAAAATGATTGTTTGAGTCGCCATGCAACTAGTTTGCAACAAAATTAAATTAAGCGTCTATTTTATTTATACTTTCCATGCCTAAATAAGCATAGTTCAAATCACTATGCAGGCCCAATGGACCAAATCCAACCTTATCTCGATTATTTCGCAGCTCATCCAATTTGGGCCTTAGCGGTTATATTTCTCATCGCCTTTGGCGAAGCTTTGCTGGTGATTGGTTTGGTCGTGCCGTCAACCGCTGTGCTGGTGGGGGCAGGCGCCCTTGTTGGCACCGGCAAGCTGGAATTTTGGCCAGTTATATTCGCAACCTCACTGGGCTGCATTTTAGGCGATCAAGTCTCCTATTGGGTGGGCCGTATTTTTGGCGAACGTCTGAAAACATTTTGGCCCCTCAGCGCCTATCCGCATTTAGTCGCTAAAGGCGAAGATTTTATCAAAAAGCACGGTGGAAAAAGCATAGCACTGGGTCGATTTGTGCCAGGTGTAAAAGCCGTGGTGCCGGGCATAGCTGGTATGTTTGGCATGAGCCAAATTTCCTTTCTATCGATCAATGTTGCATCAGGAGTTGTGTGGTCGTTTGCGCATGTGTTGCCCGGGGTCTTGTTGGGTCAAGCCTTGGCATTGGCTGGAGAGTTAAGCGGTCGATTGCTGCTTATACTTTTAATACTTTTGGTGGTGCTTGCCGTTGCAGGCTGGTTGCTGCGCATCATGGCAGGCAGCATCACGCCTCATCGTAAAGCGCTGCAAGGTCGCATTGCAAATTGGGCACGAAAGAAAGGTTCAAGGCCGATGCGCCGTTTTGCAGCGGCCATTGCCCCTGAAAATCCCAGATCAGTGTTGTTCGTAATGCTCATGGCACTCAGCATTGTAGCTTTGCTTGGGTTTGCGGATATTGCCACAGGCCTCATGGTGCGTGATGCGGTAGGCAATCTTGACTACTCCCTCAATAATCTTTTCTCAGAAGTGCGCAACGCGCCAGCAGACGAGCTGTTCATCCGCATTACAATGCTGGGTGACGAGTTTGTATTGTTGAGCCTCACAGCTTTTATGGTTCTGTGGCTCATGTCGCAGCGCGCCTGGAAAGCCGCGTTGGCGACGGTGCTGACAGTACTTGCTGCGAAAGTGGTGCTGATGCTTTCAGGGGTGATTTTCGCGCATCACTTGCCAGTAGTGGGTGACACTATTGCCCGTGCAAAGGATTTCCGTTTCCCCAGCGGCCATGCCGCTATGACAGGGGTGGTGTTTGGCTCATTAGCAACCTTAATCAGCCGGGGTTTTGGTCGCTGGAGCCAAGCCTTAGTTGTAGCCCTCTGCGGCAGCATTGTTATTGCCATTGCATTTTCGAGACTTTACCTCGGCGTAAGTTGGTTGAGTGATGTGATTGCGGGAGTGTTAGTGGCCTTTATTCTGGTCACAATCTTCAGTGTCGTTATCGGGGCATTGCCATCTGCGCGCTTTCGCCCAGTGGGGCTGCTTGCCGTAAGTATTATTGCCTTTCTTGGGATCGGTAGTTTCCATATTGCTACGAATTACGACAAAACCGAGCCTCGTTATATAGCCCGCAACAAAATGATAACCTACACGTTGGCGGATTGGCCAACTGACGGATGGAACAAAGTTGCGACGCGGCGGATCGATTTGGCAGGTGTGCCCGAAGAGGTTTTTGTAGCGCAATGGTTAGGCTCGCCTGAACAGTTGCAACAAGCTCTCTACACCGCAAACTATATAGCCCTTCCAAAATGGACATGGCGAGACAGCTTTGCCTATTTAAATCCACACGCAGACTTGAGAGATGTTTTGCCTCGTCCGGCTTTGCACGAAGGTTTGAAGGCGAAAATTACGGCCGTTCGACTTATCCCCACCAACCCACAAATGCGCCTGACGCTCCGCGCTTATAAATCAAACGCATTGGTTTCCAGCACAGATACAGCACCTGTTTATCTTCTCAGCCTCACGCATGAAGTCCAAAAAATGCATTTTAGCTTGTTCGCAGTGCCCTCTGATCAGCCGGCAAGCCTTGACGAAGAAAATGCATTCGTTGAGCAATTCGCCAATCAACCGAACATCGAAAAATTAGGCGAGAAGCAGGTGAATGGCATGCCCACTGTCATTTTGAAACCAAAATCCTAACATTGTAAATCAATGCCAATACAGCTAGATATTCGCAAGGGTGCGTTAGAGAGTCTTTTTATCACATGAAGTTCCTAAAACAATTATTCACATGGTGGAGCGGGCAGACATTGGGCACGCGCTTTTTTACGTGGCGCAAGGGCGAATTTGTTGGTCAGGATGAGATGGGCAATAAATATTACCGTGCCAAATCAGCATTGCCAGATTCCATCCCAGAGCGGCGCTGGGTGATTTACACTGGCTATTCCGAAGCCTCACAAATTCCACCCGGTTGGCATGGCTGGATGCATCACCGTGTTGATACGCCACCATCGCAAGAAATATATGAAAATCGCGAATGGCAAAAGCCTCATCAAGAAAACTTGACTGGTTCAGCAGGGGCGTATCATCCCCCGGGTTCAATTGCGGTTGGCGGTAAGCCACAAGCGCGCACCGCGGATTATCAGGCGTGGAAGCCTGAGTGATATGAAATCATCCGCCCTAGAAACACTGATCGGCGCCGTGATTATAGCAGCAGCGCTCGGCTTTTTTGGCTATGCCTATAAAACCTCAGGCATGGGCGGCGGTTCCCATGGTGGCTATAGCATCAGCGCTGAATTCGATAATGTTGATGGCGTGGCCGTGGGCAGCGATGTGCGTGTGGCGGGCATTAAAGTGGGCAGCGTGATTGGCCAAACCCTCAATCCAACATCCTATCAAGCCCGAATTGATATGACCATCGAGCCACAAGTGCAGCTCTCTGACGATACCTCGGCAAAAATCACCAGCGAAGGATTGCTGGGGGCAAAGTTTGTATCATTGGAGCCCGGTGGATCAGACGCCAAGTTAACCGAAGGCGGCGTAATTAGTTATACGCAAGGGGCAGTAGATTTATGGTCGCTCATCAGCCAAGCGATGTTCACTAAAAAACCAGCAGCGGACGCCCCGAAGCAATGAAGCGTATACTGTGGGGCGCGTTGTTCACGGCAGGCTTTCTAAGTTCAGTTCATGCCGAGAATATCCATAACCCGATTGCCTTGTTTGCCGGCCTCGATAAAATTATGGGCGTCACCACAAATTTTGAAGTCAAAATCGGCGAAGAAGTGAAGTTCGGAGGCCTCATCGTGAAGGCTGATGTGTGCAACACAACGCCCATCACTGAAGATCCCAAAACCGCAACGTTTGTCGAAATTGATGAAGTGGGTAAAGACGATAAGCGCGTGCGCCTTTTTTCAGGCTGGATGTTTGCAGAAAGCCCCGGCCTTAACGCACTCGAACACCCAATCTTTGATGTGTGGCTGACGGGCTGCCGCGACCCAAATGCGCCACCGCCGCCTGTTGAAACCGCGCCAGACCTATCGACGCTGCAAGACCAAATTGACAGTGGCGAACAGGCAGCTCCACCGGATTGAGACGTCCCGCCGGGTCTATGCTTCGAGGCTCTTCGCTGCGCTACGAGCACCTCAGCATGAGGGTTTCCTCACCCTGAGGTGCGAGCCTTTGCGAGCCTCGAAGGGCTCTCAGACACGAGTTTCAATACGCGCTCTACGTCTGCATCCAACCCAGCAATATTGAACTCGGCGTCTCCATCAAGTGCAGCTTCTAGCATTGGGTGGTAGTCAGCTTTCTTCACAGTGTAAGTGCCAAACTGCTCAATGTGCGGGTTTTGGAATTGCGCGTCGAGCAATTGAAAGCCACCAGCATTGAGGCGCGCGACCAAATGCACCAACGCCACTTTGCTGGCATCCGTTGCGCGGCTGAACATGCTTTCGCCGAAAAACGCAGCGCCAATGCGAACCCCATAAAGCCCGCCAACAAGTTTGCCATCCAACCAACTTTCAACTGAGTGGCAGCTGCCCATTTTATGGAGCTGCGTGTAAAGTTTAAAAATGCGATGGTTGATCCACGTCACGTCGCGGGCATCAGTTTTTTCAGCACAAAGCCGGATCACCTCGTCAAAGGCTGTATCAATACGAATTTCAAATTTGCGCTTGCGCACGGTTTTGCGCAAGGAATGCGAGATGTGAAAACCTTTGAGCGGAATAACCCCGCGCTCTTCTGGCTCAATCCAATAGAGCGCCGGATCATCAGCACTTTCGGCCATAGGAAATATACCAGCTGAATAAGCCTTCAACAAAACCTGTGGCGTAATCGTCGTCACGAGGTCGTGCGGTCGAGGAACTTCTCCAGCCAATGAATATCATAATGGCCATCGATAATATCCGGTTCGCTGAGCAGGCGTTGAAACAACGGAATGGTAGTCTCCACACCCTCGATTACAAATTCAGAAAGCGAGCGACGCAGCCGCATGAGACATTCCGTGCGGGTTTTGCCAAACACGATCAACTTGCCAATCAAGCTGTCGTAATAAGGTGGAATGCGGTAGCCGGAATACAATGCCGAATCGATGCGCACCCCAAGCCCACCAGGGAAATGCACAGCATCAACGCGGCCGGGTGAGGGGACGAATGTTTTCCAATTTTCCGCATTGATGCGGCATTCGATGGCGTGTCCAGCGAAAGTAATATCGCTTTGCTTGTATTGGAGTTTATTGCCTGATGCGACGCGGATTTGTTCTTGAACCAAATCAAGGCCGGTGATCATTTCAGTCACCGGATGCTCCACCTGAAGCCGCGTGTTCATTTCAATGAAATAGAACTCACCATCTTCGTAAAGGAACTCGATGGTGCCCACACCTTCATAATTCAAATCCGCCATGGCCTTGGCCACACGGTCGCCAATGGCATTGCGTTGGTCAGGGTTCAGGGCAGGGGAATGGGCTTCCTCCCACACTTTTTGGTGGCGGCGTTGCAACGAACAATCACGCTCGCCCAAATGCACCGCATTGCCTTGGCCATCGCCTAAAACCTGCACCTCAATGTGACGTGGCTTTTGCAGATATTTCTCAATGTAAACTTCGCCATTGCCAAATGCGGCCTTGGCTTCGGATTGCGCAGTGGACACTGCGAGTTCTAATTCAGACTCGTTGTTGGCAACCTTCATGCCGCGCCCACCACCACCGGCTGTCGCCTTGATGATGACTGGGTAGCCAATATCTTTGCCCACGCGCTTGGCATCTTCCAAAGTGGAAACCCCACCTTCAGAGCCGGGCACCACTGGAATGCCCAATGCTTTGGCAGTGCGCTTAGCTTCAATCTTGTCGCCCATCGTACGAATATTATCAGCCGATGGCCCTATGAATTTAATCGAATGCTCTTTGAGAATGTCAGCGAACTTTGCATTCTCCGATAAAAAGCCATAACCAGGATGCACTGCTTCGGCGCCCGTAATTTCGCAGGCTGCAACAATGGCTGGAATGTTCAGGTAGCTATCCTTGGCGGCGGGTGGACCAATGCACACACTTTCATCTGCCAGCTTCACATGCATGGCGTCCGCGTCGGCAGTAGAGTGAACGGCAACAGTGGCAATGCCCAGCTCACGGCAGGCGCGTAAGACTCGCAGAGCAATTTCGCCTCGATTGGCAATGAGGATTTTGTCAAACATCGACTATTCAATCACCATCAAAACTTCACCGAACTCAACTGGAACACCATTGTCGATGTTCACCTGAATAAGTTTTCCATCTTTTGGCGCACCAATTTGGTTCATGGTTTTCATGGCTTCGATGATCAACACCGTTTGACCCGCTTTCACCATTGAGCCGACGGCAGCAAAGGGTGCAGCACCTGGTGTGGGCGAAAGATAAGCCGTGCCAACCATCGGAGATTTAAGCGGTGTTCCTGCTACAGCGGCGGGGGCCGCAGCGACAGGCGCTGTAACGGCCGCAGGCGCTGCATGAGCGACTGGCGCATAGGTTTGTGGAGCAGCCATCATGCTTGTCGCATGAACAGTTTTGCTCACCCGCACTTTGGCACCCTTGTGATCGAGCTCAATTTCGGTGAGACCCGTCTCATTCAAAATCTCGGCCAATTTTCGGATCAAACTCAGCTCGCCGGACTCAGCAACGGGTTTGGCCTTAACGGCAGGTGGAGCAGATTTCTTTTTCGAGGGCATTTTTATCCCTTTCGTGTTGCGTTTAAAACGCTGGAAAGACCTTCCAACGCCAATTCATAGCTCATTGCCCCAAACCCACAAATAACGCCGTGGGATGCAGGCGATATATAACTGTGATGCCGGAATGCTTCACGTTTGTAAACATTGCTGAGATGCACCTCAACAGTTGGCAAAGCCACAGCTTTTAACGCATCGTGCAGTGCAACCGAAGTGTGAGTGTAGGCCCCCGCATTGATAATAATACCGGCAGCTTTTCCGCGCGCTTCGTGAATCCAATTGACCAACTCGCCTTCGAGATTGGTTTGACGAAAATCAATTTCGAGATTCAATGTTTTGGCCTTGGCCGCACACTGTTTTTCAATGCTCGCCAGCGTGTCCACGCCATAAACCTCAGGCTCGCGGGTGCCCAGCAAGTTGAGATTAGGCCCATTCAGAATGAAAATCGTTTTCATAAATGACATATAAGCCCAGCCACTTGATTTGTGAAAGGGTTCATCAAAGCCTGTGGATTTAAATTAGCAAATCTTGCAGCCACCATTGGCCCGCACATTTCCCAGCATAGCTTGTAGAGTGTCCATCGGTACGTAGCCGGGGGAGACTTGATCATCCACCACAAAAGCTGGTGTTCCCGTGAAGAGCAAGGTTTGTGCGAGAATTTGAGTTTTTTGAATATTGGCGGCAATGAGGGGGTCTTGCATATCGGCCTTCATCTTTGCCAAATCCAAGCCTTGCTCTGTTGCAATTTGATCAACCACTTCTGGCGTTATTTTACCTTCGGAAGCAAACATGGCTTGATGCAGCTGCCAATACTTTCCTTGCTTTACGGCAGCTAATGCAGCCTTGGCCGCATATTCTGAACCTTCACCAAAGATTGGAAACTCTTTCATTACAACACGAACGTTCTTGTCGCTTTCGACAAGGGCCTGAACTTCCTTCACGCTTTTTTTGCACCACCCACAATTGTAATCCATGAACTCAACTAAAGTCACATCACCTTTTGGGTTCCCAATCACTGCGTCGGACGCATCGTGAAAAATTTCTGGGGCGTGGGCTTTCAAATTCGACATGCGGGCTTCAGTTTCTGCCGCCTTTTGTTTAGCTTCCAGCTTATTGGCCATCTCTTGCAATAACTCCGGATGCTCCATCAAATAGTCACGGACCAAAGTTTCCATTTCGCTTTTTTGCGCTTTTGTAAAACTCTCCGCAATGACTGGAACGACAAGACTGCATGAGAAAAGCAGAGCACATAAAACAGTAGAAATAGAGCGCATGGGAATCCTCTTCATTTCATTCATCATGCGCCGGAATCCTTATCCAACACAATCACATTTAAGCTATTTGCGGTTGGCAAAATTCAAAAGATCGTTAGCCCGCAACCATTCGGGTGAGCCGCGTTTGAAGTAATTCTGCGCCGATGTGGCTTTCGTAATAGCCAGTTTTTTGTCACCTGTTGCCCAAGCATATTCTGCGGTGGCAAGTTCGGCGCGGGGAATATCGTTCTTCAAAGCATAGGCTTTAGCCATATACTTATAAATGTCGGGCATTCCATCTTCAGTTTGTTTAGCTTTGCGCAAGAGTGAAATGGCTTGATCGGCATGGGTTGCTGTTTCATCGCCGAGTAAAACTTGTGCATTGAGGACTTGCAACAGGCCATTGTTAGGGAGGAGCTCACGCGCTTTATTAATAGCCGGAATGCCTTTGGCTGCCTGACCATTTTCAAGATAGGCTTGGGCCTTCAATTCCCAGAAATAAGGATCTTGTGGAAGTTCAGAAGTTAAAGTGTCGATGATCGGAATAGCGTTTTTCAAATCCCCACGACGAAACATGGCAATTGCGCGCGCATAGCGCGAAGCTAAGGATTTATTGCTCGACGGATATTTTTGAAACACCTGTTGTGGTGATTCCATGAAGCCTGCAAGTTTTGCCTTGGCCAATTGGTGTCGCAGAATTAATCCGGCATCGTCGGGTTTGTCAAAATTAGGCGAAGCTTTCGCGGCAATTTCTAAGGCGCGTATGCGGTCTGATGGCATGGGGTGCGAAAACACATAGGGGTCGGCATTGCGCGTGGAAGCCAGTGATTCATTGGAGAGCATTTGAAACAAGGTCAACATGCCTTTGGCGCTCTGGCCAGTCGCATTTAAATACTTGAGAGCCGATTGATCAGCTGTTGATTCCATACCGCGTTGGTAAGACAAAAATCCGCGCTGGGCCATTCCAGCCGATCCAATCATTACCCCTTGGCCAGCTTGTGATGCTTCTGTGCTACCAGCAATTGCACCACCCACCATGGCAGCAGCACCCACCAACATGCCAACAATGCGTTCAGCGCTTGCCTTTTGCATTTCACTATTCATTTTTGCCAAATGACCACCGGCAATGTGACCCGTTTCGTGAGCGAGAACCCCAATCACCTCATTGGGAAGTTTGGAACGTGTGATCAATCCTGTATTGATAAAAATGCGTTGCCCGCCTGCGACAAAAGCATTGATGCTGGGATCGGCAATGACGTACACTTTTACGGCTTCAGGATTAATTCCTGCGGCCTTGAAAATTGGCTTGGAATAGAGCCGCAGTAAACCTTCAATCTCTGCATCGCGAATGAGGTTGGGTCCTTGCTGGACAGTCTCTTTTGCAAAAGAATAATGCCCACCCTGCGCTGTGAAGAGCGCCAGAGTGAGCATTATATTCGTCAGTTTTTTATACATATGGATGGTCAAACCGCAATGAATGAGACTGCTTATTCCCGTTCAATTGCGGCGTGTTTAAGGCTCACTTGCGCTTGCTCCACCATCCGCCTTTGCGCTCAGCGGGTTCCGCTGAAACTGTAGGTGCGGGCGGTTGCCACTTGCGAGCCTCAGGAGCCGCCACAAA
>JANPGD010000171.1:0-77165 GCA_031423845.1 Hyphomicrobiales bacterium
AAAACCTTCGTTGCTGCTGCCGATTCCGGCCACGTCAACTTTAGCAAAACCGCCCCAAGCTTCAAAACTAAACCGTCCGGCATAGAATTCTGCTTCTGGGCCAACTGCCCAAACATTTGAGCCGGCGCCATCGAAATAACCGCCAGTAACGCCCAGCAAATAAGAATTGGGGTCGCGGGTAAAGGCGTGGACTACACCACCAAATGTGGTGTCATTTAATTCTTGTTGGAACCCAGCGTCGAACTGCAAACCAAAATCACAACCAACGGGTAGCGTGAGCGAGCCATTGGCACCGAATGCTCCGCCAGCACTGTTCGTGTCGTTGCTCGCTACGCCGCCATGAATGTTAATTTTTCCATTGAAGCTCGATACCGCGCAGAGGTCTCCCTTGGGGCTCACATCAGCGGCTTGCGCCACAATGGCTTGGCTAAAGAAAGCAAAAACGAAAGCTGAACTTGTGCTGAGAAGCAATATTTTAAATGACATGCCCGTACCCCAAAAAATGCCCCGTCTATTGTTAATTGATCCTTAACAAAGGAAAACCGAATCTGGTAGTGCAAAAATGCAACGAGGTGAAGATTTATCAGGTGTTTTAAATAAATAACTTTCAACTCTAGGGTGTGATCAATGAGGGTTTGGGTGCCCAACCGCGCTCCTTATATACATTCGCTATGACCTTATCGGCCAAATCTTTGCCGAGCAATTCTTGAAAGTGCCCCACCATGTCCGTGGTGTCCCAACCCAATTCGTCAAAACCAATCAATGCGTTGCGAATGCGGTCTTCCCAATTGTTGGGATAGGGCGCACCCATTGGTCTACCAAATCGGTGCAACCACACAAGAAAAGGTAGACACAAAGCTTTGTCTCCGCGCTTTCTAAACTTGCCGTGGATATAAACTTCTTCGCCGCCAAAACCGCGGAAATCTTTGTTGAATCCGGGCCATGCTGCACGCCTACACGCGAATACTCCCATACCCTGAGCTTCTATTTCAAAAGGTAGATTTTCAGGGTCTTGGCCACGGGCATCGGTGTGCCATTTACCCAACATTCCTGACGACCATTTTTCAATGTTCCAGTTGGTGCTGAGCGATTTGAGGTCGTCATATATCAATGGGCCGTGCAACAAGTTTGTGGTTTTGGGGTTGGCGTCAAAATAATCCATCAGTCGCTTCAAGCTGCCGGCCTTAAACAGCACATGACAATCCATACACAGTACGAATTCGCCACTGGCTTCGGTGAAGACACGGTCTTTAATGGTCGAACCCACAATGTCGCCAGCTGGGATATATCTTAAATTCGGAACGGATGTTTCCAGCTTCTTCAGCTCTTCACTGCATGGCCCATCAGGGTGGTTGTCGATGATGATGAATTCGATATCGTTTAAAATTTCCGGATGATAAAAGCGGATGGCCTGAATGCTGAAATAGACGCCGTCGTAATCATCATAAGTTGCCATGCCGATGGTGAGTTTGCATTTGATCACGCGGTCGCTGCGGGCGGGGATTTGAAATTTTTTTGTTGATGGCACCGGAGTTTGCGGCATGAATGACACGAACTTATCGAAGGCAACGGGGGACATGGTTTTGCCAAGTGCCAGCTGTAGCAGATAATCTAAAACGCCGTCGAGCTGATCGAAGCTTGAATAAGTGAGCGTGATTGTGGGGGTGTAGGTTGCGAGGTGCGCTAGTGCTACTTCATCAAGGTCCGTTTGATTTTTTTGGAGAATGGCAACGGCGTCGGCCACATTGATTTTTTCGAGACGCAATGTTGCGTCTTGCTCATAGTTCAAGAAAACAACAACGCCACTCGTCAATGCCTGCTGGGTTTGCCAACTTGGTTTGGGAGCGATGTAAAAATGGTCTTTGAGTTTCACCATGGGTGCAGACCCAAAATCTTTGAGTGCAACTAAATGTTCAGCCTCATTGGTCGAAAATTGTAAGGGGCCAGCAAGGCCTTTCAGCGTGTTGCCCAACATCACTTTGTTGTCGGCCACATATGAGAAGCCTTTTTCAATCATCCATGCGGCGATGGAGGACTTGCCTTGACCGACGAAGATTGCAGCGCGCCCATTTAGCGAGACGGCGCTTGCGATTAAAGTGTTGTTTCCAAATTGCTCATCGAGCAATTGCAAAACTCGGCGCAACAAGGCTCCGCGCTTAAAACCGCTTTCGACTTTTTGATTGTTGAATTTAATAGCAAAGCTATCATCTGCGTTGAGCAAAATATTGAGCGTGTAATGGCGTTCAGATTTTTGATCGGTGTTGCCTAAATTGCTGAGAATAGGATCATCCTGCAAAGATTGCGGCAGGGTGATGCCGATGGTGCAATTTCCGCAGGCAAAAATCATGTTTAGTCTTCAACCCATTTGCGCATCAAATTAGCGCGCACTTTCAAAACTTGATCGAGCATCGCACGATCTGCCTTGCTTGCATGAAGGGTTGCAATCAAATTTTCAAGATCAAACAAAATCTCACGGTCTTCACCATTGCGAATGAAGCTGCGCACCCAGCCCACAAAGGCCAGTCTTTCACCGCGCGTCACTTCACTCACGTGATGCAATGTTGTTGTGGGGTAAAGCACCAAGCTGCCAGCGGGAAGTTTCACTTCATTGTCGCCGTCAGATCCTTCAATCACCAATGCGCCACCGTCATATGTTTCGGGGTCGCTGAGGAAGAGCGTGAAGGACAAATCCGTTCTAGTGCCGCCCATCATCGGGTCATCAACATGGGTGCCGTAAGCCATGCCGGGTTTGTAACGAGAGACTAAACTGCGGATGATTTTCTTGGGTAAGGCAGCGGCTTTGAAAACCGGATGTATAAGCAAAGTGGCTTCTATAGATTCACCTAATGCACTGGCAACTGAGCCTACGGCCTGTTCGTTGTTCTTCACTTGCTTTGCATGCCAGCCCGCAGTTTTTGCCCCACTTTCAAAAGCTTGCGGGTTAGAACTTATCTGATCAGCGATTGAGGCAAGGCGAGCAGCGTCAAGAATATTTGAGATGATGTGCGTCATTTTTATATCCGAGTAAATTGATCAATTATTTGTTTGATCGTGTAGCACGTAAATTTACAAGCTTCAAAGGCAGTTTTTAACCGTAACGATTCCGCGCTTCAATGCCCAGTCCCATTCCAACCGCTCCAAATTGATCACCATTGACGATTTCGGCACTTGGAAAATTATGGGCGATTTGTTGGCGAACAGATGGGATCATACTGGTGCCACCTGTAAAGAAAATGACTTCGATTTTATCAGTATTTAATCCAGCGTCGTTGAGGCATTGCGTAACTGATTTTTGAAGCTTTCCAAAAAGTGCTCCCGCACTATTTTCAAAGCGGGCACGGGTGATAGCCAAGGATAGATTTTTTTCAACCCAATCGAGGTTGGCAAGCGCTGTTTCTGAATCCGACAACTGCATTTTCACTTGCTCAACTTCCATCAGCAAGCTGTGGCAGCGCCGCTCACTCACAATGTGAATGAAGCGCTCCAACAATTCTGGCTTTTGCGCATCGAAACGAATGGCTTTGAGCAGTGTCATAAATTTGGGTTCATAAAGGTGATGAATGCTCGACCATGTTGAGAGGTCTAAGAAGGGCGCAGCCGGCAATTCCAAATCACCTTTCTTTTGCAAACTGCGATAACCAAAACTCGGCATCACATTTGAAATGCTCAAAGAGCGATCGAAATCCGTTCCGCCAACGCGCACACCTGCGTTTGATAGCACGTCAGTTTTACGATCTTTGTTATTGCGATTGCCGCCCAATCGAACGACAGAAAAATCTGAAGTGCCGCCGCCAATATCCGCGATGAGGGCCAATTTTTCAGTGGTGAGTTGGCGTTCAAATTCGAGGGCGGCGGCCACGGGCTCAAACTGAAATGATACATCTTTGAAACCGATTGATTTGGCGATGAGCCCGAGGTTTTTTTCCGCCAACGCATTTGCAGCATCATCATTGTCGACAAATTGCACGGGTCTGCCCATCACCACTTGGGTGAGTTCGGTGTTCGTCTTTTCTTCAGCCCGGTGTTTCAGTTCTTTCAAATAGAGAGCGATGATTTCAGAAAACGAAATTTTGCGGCGATAGACTGGTGTGCGTTCGTTCAGCAAAGCGTTGCCCAGGATGGATTTGAGCGCTCGCATCAATCGCCCTGTTGAGCCATCAACATAAGCATTCACAGCCGCTCTGCCGATCAGAAACGCATCATCCTTTTCTTGACCAAAAAATACTGCGCTGGGCACAGTGGTTTTGTCGCCTTCGAGGGCAATGAGCTCTGGAACATCTCGCTTGTACATGGCCAGCGTCGAATTGGATGTCCCAAAGTCTAGGCCGCAGGCCTCTCGCTTGACCATTAGTGACCAGCTACAGGTTTTAACAAGTCAACCATATGAAACAGTGCCATGAGGGCAACCAAACCAGCAATGAGCATCACCAAGGTTGTGGGGAACAGGAAGGGTTCGAGTTTGGTTTTGGGTCTTTTCTCAACCCAAGTCATCAAACCTGCAATACTGGCACCGCCAGCCAAGAAGATGAGAGTAACCCACAAATCGGTGGTAAACATGGTTTTCCTAAAACAGTTTCAGATGGTTGACACGCGGAAAAGCCATGACTATGGTCCGGCCCGAAATCAAGGGGCAAATTCATGCCTCGGTACTAGGTGTCTAATATGAAAGTTCGTAACTCATTGAAAGCGTTGATGAAACGCCACCGCGACAACAAGCTAATTCGTCGCAAAGGCCGTGTTTACATCATCAATAAAACGAATCCACGCTTTAAGGCTCGCCAGGGCTAAATTAACAAATGTTTTGAGCTATAATGCCGCGCTGGGCTTTCCCTGCGCGGTTCTTGCTTTTTTATGCTGCAGATTGTGATAGCGTTGGCTATGCGCATATTGGTCACCTTGGGATTAATGGTCACTTTGGCCTCGTCTGTTTGGGCGGAGGATGCCTCTAAAACGCGGGCGGTTGAGCTTGATAGATTATTTGGCAAGCTGCACGGAATCTCTGCAACGGATGACCCCAATAAAATCATAAACGAAATTTGGGCGCTTTGGGCCCACAACGATTCTGCCACTGCAGAGCTTCTCTTGCGGCAAGGCGTTGCCGCCATGAATGCCCATGAATATGACGCAGCAGAGGCGACTTTCATCCAATTGGTTGAGACTTATCCGGATTTTGCGGAAGGGTGGAATAAGCGCGCCACGCTTTATTTTATGATGGGCCGTTATAACGACTCGCTCATTGATATTGAGCGTGTGCTGGATTTAGAGCCTCGGCATTTTGGTGCACTCGGCGGCAAAGCGATGATCTTGCAGTCGCAAGGCAAGACTATTGAGGCCCTCAAAGTGCTTCGCGAAGAACTTGCTATAAATCCCCATCAGGAATCCGTGGTGCAAGCGATCCAAAATCTGTTGAAGACGTCGCCCGATATTTAAATCAACTGACTCCATTTACCTTTCAGCTTGCCAAACTGCTGATGTCTGGCCATGATCTAGGAAATAATTGTTCTTGTCGTGAAATGACATGTAAGGACTGAGGCGTGGAAGCACCCGTTATTGAATTCAAAACTGTCACTAAACGCTTCGGTGCTGTGGTGGCGGTTGCTGACAATAATCTTGCTGTAAAGTCTGGCGAATTTCTATCCATACTTGGCCCATCAGGCTGCGGCAAAACCACCAGTCTTCGGTTGATGGCTGGTTTTGAACAACCAAGCGAGGGCAATGTTTTTATTCGCGGTGAAGACATGACCGGTGTTCCCGCATTTAAGCGACCCGTGAACATGGTGTTCCAGCATTACGCATTGTTTCCGCATCTTTCTGTTGAAGATAATGTGTCCTACGGTTTGCGTCAGCGCAGTCCAAAGCCTGATAAATCCGCATTGGCCAAATCTGTTGCCGAAGCTTTGGAGATGGTCCGTTTGGAAGGGTACGGAAACAGGCGGAGTTATGAGCTTTCAGGTGGACAACAACAACGGGTGGCTTTGGCGCGGGCCTTGATTAATCGACCAGCGGTTTTACTTTTAGATGAGCCACTTGCTGCACTTGATCGTAAACTGCGCCGTGAAATGCAAATTGAACTACAAAATTTGCAGCGCGATGTGGGTATTACTTTCTTACTTGTCACTCATGATCAGGAAGAGGCCCTTTCGATGTCCGACCGTGTGTGTGTGATGCGCGACGGGCGCATCGTGCAAACCGGCTCTCCGCGCGAACTCTATGACAAGCCCAACAGCCGCTATGTGGCAGATTTTGTGGGCAAGTCGAATTTTTTTGCAGGCCCTAACAAGGATACTGTTTTGAGCGTTCGCCCTGAATTTGTAGAAATGGCGGCCACTGAAAAGGCCTTGCCTGATGGGCTTATTACAAAAGTGAAAGTTAAAATTCTCAACCGCATATTTTTGGGTGAGCATACGGAATATCGTGTGGTGAATGAGGCGCTTGGCGAATTTATGGTGCTTTCTCCACGCAAATC
Source organism: Hyphomicrobiales bacterium (assembly GCA_031423845.1). Classification (GTDB taxonomy): domain Bacteria; phylum Pseudomonadota; class Alphaproteobacteria; order Rhizobiales; family Aestuariivirgaceae; genus Aestuariivirga. Next base: position 6,467 of record JANPGD010000171.1, read on the forward strand.
TGAACGCACGGGAGGCGTGTTTGAAATTGGCGATGTAGCAAGTGCTGGGTGGCGAAAAGAGTCAGCACTTGTTCTCGCTGCATCTTAAAATACCAACCAAGGGAGACTGATATGAGTAAAGACACAGGCGTTATTACACCACAGAAATTTCTCGATGAGTTGCGGCGTTATCAAAACGGTTCTGTTACGCGCAGGCACTTCTTGGGCGTTACTGGATTAGGACTGGCGACCGCGGTAATGAGTGCTGCTGTGCCCGGGTTTGAGCCGCGCAAAGCCAATGCAGCCATTTCTGGCACATTGAATTTTACCACTTGGCCAAACTATTTCAGCCAAGAAAACTTTGATAATTTCACCAAGCAAACAGGTGTGACCATCAATGTTTCGATTTTTGGATCGAACGAAGAAATGCTAGCCAAGCTGCAAGCCGGTTCGACCGGCTGGGATGTGTTTGTGCCCACCAACTACACGATCTCAACTTACAAGAAACTCGATCTGATCGTGCCGTTGGATTTGGCAAAAATGCCGAATTACGCGGCCAATACCCAAGACCCGCGCTTCATCGGGCCAGGAACAATTGACGGTGTAACTTATGCAGTTCCGAAAGATTGGGGTACCACTGGTTTTGTCGTCAATTCCAAAACTGCCGCACAGAACCCAACAAGTTGGAAAGAGTTCTGGGATCTCATCCAAGGTCCACTGACAGGCAAAGCTTTGGTGCATGACTATCAACTCACGACGATTGGCAATGCGCTCAAATATTTTGGTTATTCCTTTAACTCGCTTGATGAAAAAGAAATGGCAGATGCTGAAAAACTTTTGTTGGCCAGCAAACCGCATTTGTTCGGAATCAATTCAGACTATCAACCTTCAATGCGCAATGGTGATGCGTGGATGGCAATGTGCTGGACTAATGATGGCGCACAGCTGCACCGCGACTTGCCAGAGATGAATTATGTGTTGGGCAAGGAGGGTGGAGAAATCTGGGTCGATCATTATGCCATTCCAAAGGGTGCGCCAAACCCTGATGCGGCCTATGCATTCCTAGATTATATTTTAACGCCGGATATCAATGCCAAGGAAATTCTGGCCCATGGTGCGCCATCAACCGATTCTCGCACTAACAAATTGTTGCCGGAAACTTTGTTGAACAATCCAATACTCTATCCGGTAGCTGAACTGCTTTCACCTTTGGAATTTGGCGCGGCAGCAACGCTCACCAGCCCCGTGCGGGCAGAAATTATGGCGCGTTTCAAGGCGGCGTAATTTCAATTGAACGAAAAGAAACACTCCCGCTTGATTACGGCTCTGTTGCTGGCACCAGCGGGGGTGTTTATGTTTTTTCTTTTGGTCCTGCCGCTCATCGTAATGTTGGTTTATTCATTTGGTGAACGAGCCCCTGAAGGCGGCTATGAAGCGGCTTTCACTCTGAATAATTATTTAAACCTTCCTTCGCGGAGCAAGGCTTTCGCGAATACTTTAACGCTGGCACCTTTTGCGACGTTTCTCACTGTTCTATTTGCCTACCCAATGGCTTATTTTTTGGCGGTTTATGTGTCCCCGAAATGGCGCGTTACCATGTTGGTATTGGTTATGGCGCCGTTCTGGACCAGCCAATTGTTACGATACTACGCGTGGATTATGATTTTGGGAGCACAGGGTGTTCCCAGCTGGCTAGCATGGATTGGCATTTCAGATGTGCGCATTATCAATACGCCATGGGCTGTTTTGATTGGTGCGGTCTATGGATTCCTGCCGCTGATGGTGCCACCGATTTACGTGAGCTTAGAAAAACTCGATAAGCGACTGCTTGAGGCCTCTGCCGATTTAGGGGCGAATTCCATTCGCAGCTTTTTCCAAATTACTTTGCCATTGTCATTGCCAGGCGTGGCAACGGGATCGATGCTCGTATTCATACTTCTGATGGGGGACTATATACTGCCGCAATTCCTAGGTGGTGGAAAAGTCTATTTTATTGGCAATGCTTTGGTTGACCTATTTTTACAATCACGCAACTGGCCGTTTGGAGCGGCCGTCTCTATCGCTCTTGTGATCATCATGTTTGTGACGATGTTTTTCTACATGCGCTTTATGTTGGGCAAAACCGACAATCGCCGCGTGGCTATGGTTTAAATCATGCGCATCTATGCAGCTTTCATTTACATATTCCTGTACGGCCCAATTGCGCTGATCGTTGGTTTTTCGTTCAACGCCGGAAAATATGCGATGGCTTGGCAAGGGTTTTCATTGCAATGGTATGGCAAAGCGTTTTCAAACCCCCTCATTTTGCAAGCTTTGAAAACCAGCCTGACCATTGCCCTCACGACGGCGTTTCTCTCGTGCATTGTGGGCACGATGACAGCTTTGGGCTTAGAGCGTGTGAGTGGAAAGCTGCGTCAGTTTTTTGATGCTCTGCTTTACATCGCCATTATGGTGCCGGGCATTGTAATTGGCATTTCCACATTGATTGCCTTTGTCACATTGTTCGGTGCTCTCAACCCGTTTTTATTGGCAGCGTGGAACTTTAAAATTGAAATGGGTGTGTGGACGGTAATTGCGGCCCATGTGTTATTTAACCTCGCTGTGGTGTGCCTATTGGTGCGCGCCAGATTGACCGGCATGGACCGCCAACTGGTTGAGGCTTCCGAAGATCTTTACGCAACGCCTTGGGGTACGTTTAGACAAGTCGTTTTGCCATTGCTCACGCCTTCAATATTGGCCGGCTTTCTTTTGTCTTTCACGTTTTCGTTTGAAGATTTTATTATTACGTTTTTTGTATCCGGCCCGAACGTCACACTTCCGATCTATGTATTCTCGTCGATCCGCCGTGGGGTAACTCCAGAGATCAATGCAGTTGGTACGGTTGTCTTGCTCACATCGCTTGTGTTGCTGGTTGTTGCGCAGGTGATTTTACAGCGTGCGGAAAGCTCAACATCAAGACGCAGCATCTCAAAGCAATAGAAATTATCTATAATTGATTGAGTATTGAGAAAAAGCCAGCCGACACCATCGGGAGATCAACTGTCGGCTGGCTGGAATGTGAACCCTACTTCTGGATACAGGTGCTCACAGTATCTTTGGTGCATTCATCGAGACCGGTGAAAATCGGATCTGCGACTGCTTTGCCTTCGACCAAATCAATCATTGCCGTTGGGGCTTTGTAGCCCATTTCAAACGGACGTTGACCAACAAGTGCCGTCACCAAACCTTCAGCTGCAATGGCCACTTCGTCACCGATTGTGTCAGCAGCTGAAACTACAAAGTCATTGCTGGCAATGCGGTCGGCTAATGGTTTGAACAAGTCACGATAAGGCTGTGGTGCGCCAAACAGTGGCCAGCCACCTTCGATTGCGAAGGCATCAAGCTTAGGATTAGCAGCCAAAATATCAGTCATGGCTTGAACGCCCTTGGCACCATCATCATTGGTGAACACGGGGCAACCAGCAACTTCTGTCCAACCACCTTCGCCTTTTAAAGCTGGTAAGTCTTTCACGCCACTCAAAGCATCACGTGTGCCTTGGGCGCGGCGCAAAATATTGTCCGCTCCGGGATTGCCTTCAATCAAGCACACCGTGCCGCCATTTGGCTTCGCTTTCTTAATGTAGTCGCCAATGCGCGAACCCATCAAATAGTTGTCGGTGCCAAGATAGGTCTTGCGCAAAGCAGAATCTTCTTTTGCAAGATCGGCATCCAAAGTCATAATTGGAATGGTTGGGGCGGCGGTTTTAATGGTTTGTGCAATCAACTTTGCATTTGAAGGTGAAATTGCCATGGCCACCGTATCTGGTTTGCCGAGCATGTCTTGCACAATTTGTGCTTCACCAGCTTCGTCTGACGTTGATGCGGGGCCAGTGTAGAAGCATTCATATTCAGAAGTTGCGTTCTCCTTGTTCCACTTTTCGCAGCCTTGGTGAATGGCTTCAAAGAATGGATTGTCGAGGCCTTTTACGACAATAACCAATTGCTTTTTGGCGAATGCATCTCCGGCGGTCAAAGCCAAAAGTGCGGTTGCAAATAATAGTGCTTTTTTCATTTTTCTACTCCCTTTCTAATGAGACAAACATTTGCTGTTTGCCAAGCAGGGCCTACTTCACTGCATTCGAGGCTGGGTGATCTTCCCTGAGCACTGCGTGTGAAGTTGCCAAGCATTCTTTTAATGGAGCAGAACCTAGTATCGACTTTTGGTTTTCGTCAAGTTTTATTTGTAGGATAATACAGATTAATAAATAAATCGGATTGAATTAATCCTACAAATGATTGACTCATTTGTGATGCTCAGAATAGACTGCCATAATAAGTGGGAATGGAGACACCAGTGGCAATATTAGAATTAAAAAATATTTCGAAAAACTTTGGTGCTATCCAAGCCGTCAATGATATTTCCTTGGCATTGCAGCCCGGCGAAGTGACTGGATTGATGGGCGACAATGGTGCAGGAAAATCGACATTGGTGAAGATGATTGCTGGAAATTATCGGCCCAGCAGCGGCAGCATGTTCATGGAAGATGTGCCGCTTGAAATGCATAAGCCCATTGATGCGCGCCAGCATGGTATTGAAATTGTTCATCAAGATTTAGCGCTATGCAATAATTTGACGGCCGCCGCAAACGTATTTCTCGGCCGTGAATTGCGCACAGGCAAGGGCCCGTTTCAGGTGCTAGACTATGCCAATATGTATAAGAAAGCAGGGCAGATTTTTGCAGAATTGAAATCAGAAACCCGCCCGCGTGATTTAGTGAAACAAATGTCAGGTGGGCAGCGCCAAGCTGTTGCCATCGCCCGTACACGCCTCACCAATCCGAAAATTGTTTTGATGGATGAACCGACGGCCGCTATTTCAGTTCGCCAGGTGGCAGAAGTTCTCAATCTCATCAGACGCTTGCGCGATCAAGGCATTGCCGTTGTACTAATTAGTCACCGTATGCCCGATGTGTTTACTGTTGCAGACCGTATTATTGTTTTACGCCGTGGCACTAAAGTTGCCGACAAAAAAGTTTCCCAAAGTTCACCCGAAGAAGTGACCGGTCTTATCACCGGCGCCATCGAACGCGCTTGAAAGGCCAACCATGACAACGACTCTTGAAAAGACCATTGAACACAAACAACAAAGTTGGCTGTCCGAAAAACTGAGCAGTCAAACATTTTGGGTTTTCATGGCCGTGGTGGCCGCATGTGTTTTCCTAACTTTTGCTACCGATGCCTTTGCGACGACCAAGAACCTTTATAACATCACGCGCAACGTCACCTTTGTGGCGATTATTGCGCTGGGAATGACTATGGTGATCATTACGGGGGGCATTGATCTCTCGGTCGGGTCGGTGCTGTGTTTGTGCAGCATGGTTTTGGCGGTGGTGATGCATGCCGGATATAGTATTGAAATCGGAATTGCGGCGGCAATTGCAACTGCTCTGATTGTTGGCGCATTCAACGGAATTTTGATTGCTTATTTGGGGTTTCCGCCCTTCGTGGTGACATTGGGCATGCTGTCCATCGCCCGCAGTCTCGCCATGGTCACATCGGGCAACACCGTAGTATTCGAATTTGGACCTGACCATGAAAAGCTCCTTGCATTGGGTGGCGGTGCTTGGGTGTTTGGCATCGCTAATCCAGTGATTTATATGTTGGTGCTGGCCTTGATCACGGGTTTTGTCTTGCGGTGGACGCGCTTTGGCCGATATCTTTTTGCCATTGGTGGCAATGAACACGCAGCCACTCTCACGGGTGTTCCCGTTCGGCCCATAAAGGTTGCTGTCTATATGATTTCAGCGCTCACAGCCGGCATCGCCGGCATCATTCAAACGGGTTGGTTGGGGGCTGTCACCACCAATATAGGATCGGGGATGGAGCTCCAGGTGATTGCTGCCGCTGTGATTGGGGGCGCTAATCTGGCAGGTGGTGTTGGAACAGCCATGGGGGCAATTATTGGGGCTGCACTGATTGAGGTGATCCGCAACAGTCTGGGATTGTTGGGCATTAATGCCTTTTGGCAAGGTGTTTTTATTGGTGGCGCAATTTTACTTGCGGTCTTGTTTGATCGGGTTAGGAATTTACGCCAAAGCGACTAAACCAAATAGCGCCAATTAGGCACATTGTGGAATTGTGAAGTTCTGTCAAACCGCTTTGGGGATTTAATCGGGGTGCAACATATGTCTGGCAAAAAGAAAGTGACGGTCATTACGCCGGTTCTCAAGCGCGGCAGTGGCAGTGTGCATATTTCAGTTGCCGAGGCGATTGGCAAACGCATTGTACGCGGCGAATTTTTGCCCGGCACAGTTTTACCAAATGAAGCCAAATGGGCTGCAGACTTCAAAGTGAGCCGTTCGGCTGTGCGTGAAGCCATCAAAATTCTCATGGCTAAGAACTTGCTTGTTTCACGGCCTAAAATTGGCAGTCGCGTGGAGCCAAAGGAAAACTGGAGTCTTCTCGATCACGATATCTTAAATTGGTATGCAACGGCACCTAACCGTGAAGAGTTCTTGTTGGCCTTGCAACAGTTCCGCACCATCATTGAACCGGAAGCGGCAGCGCTTGCAGCAGTAAACCACACAGAAAGCCAAATATTAGCGATTAGCGAAGCCTGCCGCGACATGGCAACCGCACCCTCGCTCTCGGAACGGACCGCTGCTGACGTGCGCTTTCACCTGGCTATCTTGCGGGCCAGCAACAATGAATTATTGATTCCGCTTGGTGTGATTATTGATCAAGCACTGAATAATTTATTTGTGCTCATCACAAGGCGCGCTAAGGATTTACATCACGCGCAAGGTCTGCACGAAAAAATTGAACGCAGCATTCGCTTGCGCCAACCACAAGCAGCTCGCGTTGCAGTCCGGAATCTTCTTGCCAACTCCGACTCGCTCATCAAATAAAAAAAATAAAATCTATTGTCTCAAACGCCCTTACCACCCGGGCCAATGGTTGCGACGCGCAGCATGTTGGTGGTGCCGGGTGCTCCGATGGGAACACCAGCTGTGATGATGATGCGCTCACCTGGTTTGGCAAAGCCTTCGCGGAAAGCGATTTTGCCGGCGTTTTCGAACATCTCGTCCAGCGTCTTTGCGTCATCGACCAACACGGGATGTGTGCCCCATGTCAGGGCCAAGCGACGTGCTGTGGAGATGATTGGCGTGAGCGCTAAGATTGGCATGTTCGGACGCTGGCGCGCGACGCGAGCGCCCGTTGAACCAGAGCCAGTGTAACAAACAATGGCTGGTACCTTGAGAGTTTCAGCGATTGCGCGTGCTGCTGCAGAAATAGCATCGGCAGCCGTTGATTCCGCATCGTTCCGTTGGGCGTGCAGAATGCCGTCATAATAAATATCGCTTTCAGCAGACTGCGCAATCTTGTCCATGGTCTGCACGGCTTTTTCTGGCCATGCGCCAGAGGCACTTTCGGCAGATAGCATCACGGCGTCTGCGCCTTCATAAACAGCTGTTGCCACGTCTGACACTTCAGCGCGGGTTGGCACCGGCTCGGTTATCATCGATTCCAACATCTGTGTTGCCACCACAACGGGCTTGCCAAAACGGCGGGCCGAGCGGGTGATATGTTTTTGTTTAGAAGGCACAGTTTCTAAGGGAAGTTCCACGCCAAGGTCGCCACGGGCCACCATAATGCCATCGGAGATTTTAAGAATTTCATCGAGCACAGGAAGCGCCGACGGCTTTTCAATTTTAGCCATAACACCAGCGCGGCCTTTAACCAGCCGCTGCGCTTCGGCCACGTCTTCTGGGCGCTGCACGAAGGAGAGCGCAATCCAATCGACGCCCAACGAGGCCGCCGCTTCAAGATCTGCGCGGTCTTTATCTGTGAGGGCAGGAATTGGCAGCAAAGTATCTGGCAAGTTCACGCCTTTGCGGTTTGAAAGCACACCGCCATAGATAACTTTGGTATCTAGGCGCGTTGGTGTTGCAATGGTAATTTCTACTCGCACCCGACCGTCATTAAGCAAAAGATTGTCGCCCACTTTAGCGCCAGCGAAAATTTCTGGATGCGGCAGGAATACGCGTGTTGCATCACCGGGCTCGCTATTTGTATCGAATATGAAATTATCGCCCGGAAGAATTTTCACTTCCTTTTCAATAAAAGTGCCAATGCGAATTTTTGGTCCCTGCAAATCCGCCAAAATGCCGATGGGCCGATTGAGTTTTGTTTCGATAGCGCGAATATGGCCATGAAGTTCTTTGAGCAACGCGTGATTGGTGTGGCTCATGTTAATGCGGAACACATCCACACCTGCCACAAACAATTTCTCGATCATCTCAGGAGACGCAGATGCGGGTCCCAGAGTTGCTAGGATTTTTACTTTACGATTTCTGCGCAAGATTATGGACCTTATTTATTTATTGGCTGGGCGTCGTCTTATCGCCAGATAGTGAAACAGTCCAGTCAGCTTCTTCGCCGGTGTCTACTTCAAAGAAGCCTTGTTTCTGATAACCGCGCTCGGTGCAATTCTCGATGCCGCGGATGGTGAATATCTTATCCTTTATACAAATCTGCGCCTTGCCACCCCAGGAGCCGCCCTTTTCCTTATCAACAGCATAGACATAATAATAGCGTGCCAACAAAGCCCCTTTGAGCAGGGTGAGGCATTTTTGCGGTTCAGCAGTCCACCAGCCTTCACTGGCCCAGCCTTCCTTATCTTTATAAGCAATAGCCACGCCCACTTTGCTGGCGGTGTTGTTGCACAGTTTTAAATCAGCTTTTGCAGGGGTTCCGGCGGCACTCAGAAGCACCATGGCCCCAAGCCCTACCCAGAATTTTTTGCTCATGCTGTCGCCTCCAGATGCCGTTCGAATCAAATATACATTTAGTTCGGCAGATTGCGCCGTCAATCTCGAAAATCGGCTGGAAACTAGGCTATTCTGTGGACGGGGACAAGTCTTTCAGCCTGTGGATGAATGAAGTTCAGCCATTGGCGAGATGAATGTGAACGCTTATGTATTGGCCATGAAGAATATTGATAAAAAAACCACAACGGAATTAGAGGCGGCGGCCTTTCGCAGACTGGTGCAACATTTGCGTGGACGCGAAGACGTGCAGAACCTTGATTTGATGAATTTAGCTGGCTTCTGCCGAAATTGTTTGTCGAATTGGCTTGAAGACGCTGCCAGGGATCAGGGCCTAGAAATATCGCGCGAGGAAGCCCGCCACCATGTTTATGGCATGAGCTATGACGACTGGAAGGCCAAGCACCAAACCGGCACCGTCCAATCCATCACACATAAATCACATTAAATTTAGTTCGGAGATTATCGAAGTGGCTGACAAAACAACAACGCATTTTGCCCATGGTCAATTGAAAGCCATTGTGGAGCGCATTGAGCGTTTAGAAGAAGAAAAGAAAACAATCGCTGCCGATATTAAAGAAGTTTACGCCGAAGCCAAAGGCACAGGCTTTGACATCAAGATTTTACGCAAGGTGATTTCACTGCGTAAAAAAGAGCCTACCGAACGCCAAGAGGAAGAAGCACTGATCGATGTGTATCTGGCAGCGCTGGGCATGGCGCCCAGTGTTGCGGAAGAAGCGGCTTAATTAAAGCTCTTCAAGTTGCAGCACTGTAATGTTGTGACTGGATTTAAATCGACGATCATTGGTTAGGAAAACCTCGCATTCCATTTCAATGGCGGCGAGGAAATGGGTGGCGTCGACGAGTTTTAGATTCTTTTCAGCGCCTAGTTTTGCAGCTTTGATAATTCTCTCGCTATCAATTGGGACCAAATTGAAGAGTCCGTCATTGTAAAATATATCTTGGTATTGTTGAATGAGTAATTCGCTGTTGGATTTGTGTGCTCCATAAAGACATTCTGCAATACCAATTGTGCTAATGTGGAGGGTTGCTCCTGATTGCTCGAGTATAGTGAGTGCTTGTACAATTTTTTGCTGGAGCACATCAGCGCGCTCAATAAGATATATTAAAACGTTAGCGTCAAAATAAATTCTTGATCTAAATTGAAAGTGTTCAATCATTGCCACGGAATTCGCGGCTGCGTTTTGCAAGATCGGCGGCCGATTGCTCTCCAACCAATTTTACACCAATCCCAGCTAAGGCCATAAGGCGTTCAAATTTTTGCTTTCTATCGATGTTGGATTCTGACGGCAAATCACCTTGCAATTGCGGGATGCTGCGGGCGCGATCAATTGACATGGTTACAAGTGTGGGTCGCCCGTGACTGGTGTGAACCACAAGTTCCCGCCGCGCTGCTTCAACGAAGGCGCCATAACGATCCTTGATTTCTTTCGAAGACATGGTTTTCATTAGAGCTATTATAGCTATAATGGAGATAAGAGCAAGTGTTTGCAAGAAATTCTAATTCAAACTCAGCTTCTGGGTTTTGCGCACCAGTTTGAGGCTGGCGTCATCCAAGCTGCCTTTTCCTTCGCGGTTGACGACTAAAAGATCGCCTTTACCTTCGCTGATGGTTTGAGTGCCAGCCATGTCGCTGCCGTCGGCGCTAAGTTGAGCTGCCATTGGCAGTGGTGAGTCTTCTGATGAACCGATAACTGATGGTGCGCCGTCACGACGGATCGCTGCATCGCCATTGAGGAATAGTTGTGGCCACCAATTGATGTCGCTGCCGCCAGCCGAGGCGAGCAGAGGCTTTATAACGGGCGCATCTTCAGCAGTGCCATCACGCAATTCGGTTGCAAAATTGGATTTACCTTTTTTGCTTGGCTTTTGAATTGTCATTGGCTCTTCAGCGGCGGCAGCCATGATGGTGCCCAGTGAATCGGCAACTGGTGATGGCTCATCAACACCAGTCTGGCTTGGAGGAGGAGCAGAAGCCGCTGAAATGCGGATCAATGTTGGATCAGCTTTCATATTGGCTGCGGCCATCAACATAATTTCCACAGGCTTCAAACGTGGGCGGGGAATTACAGGGCCTTTCTTTACGAGAGGCTCATCAGCGCCGTTGTCTGCCTGCTGTTCGGCAGGAGTTGCGGTCTTGGAAGCATCATCTGCCAGAGCATTAAGCGCTGCGATTTGGTCTTTCGGTACCACGGGCGTTGGCTGCACAATGGAGGCTAAAGCGGGCTTGGCTTTTGCAGCGGCTGGAGCAACCGAAGCATCGGCGCTCAGGTCTGCCATATCATCTTCGTCGCCGGAATAGGCGGCTTCAAGTGGTGTTGGAGTTAGAACATCAGCCACGGCTACCTGTGGCTCACGGATCACGACAGCTTTCTTCTTGCTGCCGAACAGAGTGGCAATTAATCCACCGCCACTTCCGGTGTTGGTATCTGGTGTTTCGTCATATTGATTGCCACCATTTATGCGCATACGACGACCAACAGTTTTCATGCCTTCACGCATAATCTGCGCCATTTGCACATTGCTGATAGCCGGACCCCAATGGCGCACGTGACCAGAGTCAAGATGCATGAAGCCAGTTGGTCCGCCTGCCGATCGATAATAGCCGACGCCGCCCACTTTGCGGACTAATGCACTATTGCGGATTTTTATGGTTGGTACATCAGGGAAATAGAAATCGATGGCTTTACCAGCCATATGTTGGCTGTTCTTGGCCACTTTACGGCCGATCCGTTTTAGCAGCGCATTTGTTTGTGGCGAACGATAACCGCAGACGATTTTGATGACGCCACGCGAACCTAAATCTTCGTGCAATTCCCAAACGAGATCAATCGTCTTAGGATCAATGGTAATGGTTTTGTTGCGACGCCAATCACGCAATAAATAGTTAATTTGCTTCATGGCCGAAGGCACGTACCGGCCATTTTGCATGTAGGTAATCGTCAGGTGTTCGCCAGTATGCATGTGGGACAGTGAAATCGTGCGGGTTTCACCACCAGAAAAAGCTTTGGATTCGAGCATAGAAAAGCTGGCCGCAGCCACACAGGCAGCGATGGCGGAATTCACCAATGCTTTTTTCAATCGTTCAGTCAATGTTCGACGATGTCCGACGTTCAAAGAATTTACACCCATACTCAACACACACACCGGGCGGAAACCCGACTCCTCAGAAATTTTCCGTCTTAGTGCGAGCGAGAGTAACCCACCCTAACCTGTAACGGGACATCGAACAAGATTGCGGCCACCGTGTGGCAAACCGCTTTGGTTAATTCATTCTGCCTGATTGTGCTTAATGGGAGTTTAAAATAATTCAATTTTGAATCAATTCGCCCGAAATCGAGACATTTTCGACGATTTTGTCTTTCCCAGTCACGGTCTTGGGCGTTTTTCCGTAGGCAAATGCCTTAGCCATAGCGGCATCACGGCCATATATGTCATTGTAATAATGAATTTTTCCGTCTTCTGTGGTCCACGCCGTGAAATAAGTGAGGTGTACAGGGGTTTGTTCTTTCAACTTCACAGGTAGGCTTGCGCCCGTGCTAATTTTTTCGGCAATTTCGTCCTGACTCCACCCCAAGAGGGCCGCAGCAAATTCGCGCGGATTGAGTACGCGCACACAGCCATGGCTGAAGGCCCGCACCGTTTCTGTGAAAAGGTTCTTGCTCGGCGTATCATGCATATAAATGTCATGGACGTTGGGAAATACAAACTTCAGTTCGCCCAAAGCATTGCCGTCGCCAGCTGGTTGCTGCACGCCAAAGTCTGGCGCGTGGCCCATATTATACCAATCGATCGAGGTGGACGACACAACTTCACCTGACGAATCGATGACTTTAAAGCCATTGCGATCCAAATAGCTTGAATCTTTACGGCTTTTAGGACCGTATTCATTGACGATAATAGAGGCGGGAACGCCCCACGTTGGGTTAAACACCACAGTTTCAATCATATCACTGAAAGCATAGGTTTGCGTCATTGGCCGCCCAACAACCACGCGGCTGTTCCAAACGGACTTTCCGCCTTCCATGACGTTCACTTCAAATGCCGGTTGGTTGACCAACACATAACGGCTTCCCAAATTCTTAGGAAGCCAGCGCAGGCGCTCCATATTATAAATCAAGGCTTGACGCTCATCGCCTCTATGGTCGGCGTTGAAAGCTTTGATTGTGGCTACATCCAATGCGCCGGTTTGTTTGAGTGTATTATTTTTCTGAAATGCTTTGAGGCTGTTGGATAGAACTTTGTCGAGCACTTCTTCATCGGCGTTGATCGCATCATCAGCAGATAGCATTCCGAGCGTTTGAAGTTTGGCTCGAATTTGTGGAATACGAACATCAGATTTTCCAAGCTTTACAATTGGGCCAGTGGCAACAAGATCAAGTGGCTCGCTATCAATTTTAGCTTTGCTGAGTTGGTCTTTGAAAATTGCATATTGCGGGTTTTTTGGGGCCAATCCATTCAAGTAGGATTCTGGATAGGGTGTGAAAGCTAACACACGCAATGCCGCATCAGCGCTCACGGTCTGTGGCTTAATATCATTGTAAAGCGATAGGCGGTTTGGATCAAACTGTCCGCCCGAAATATGACGCGCATATTTCAGCACTTGAACCGAGAGTGCCACGTCAAACTGTGCAATTTTTTGGGCATCAGCGCCGATTACTTCGGCAGGATTTTCAAAATTAGCTAGGCCAACGGGCAGATAGTTTGTTGGTACTAAGCCATCGGCCTCTGCTCCGGCAAGTATCTTCATAACCGCAACCGCACGTGCCGATATCTGATTCTTTTCCGTCCAAACAGGCTTGAAATTTTGAGCTTTGTAAAATGCCAAGATCGCTTTGCGCTCAACATCCACGGTGCGAATTTTTGTGCTGCGATCAGCAAGAGTAAGGCGAATTGCTTCGGCTTCCGGCGTGTCTGTTGGAAGGCTCAACACGGTGGCATCATAAACAGCACTGACAAGTGGTGGCTGATAAGCAACTTGGCCCATGCCTAAACCCGGAAGTGGCTCTGGTTCAGTAAATTCGACCATCGCCGAATTATTCTTTGGGGATTTTTGATCGGAGTAACCGTAAATTATATCAATACTGTTTTTCTGTGAGGCGCGCTTTTGCTCGTCCCACCAACTCAGTTTGTCGCTGTTTTGGTCAAAAATCGATGGTCTTTTTTTGTGAGTTGAAGGGCCGAAAAGGCTTTCAAAAAAACCAATCCGCTTTTTGGCTGTTGTTTTGGATTCGGCGACCGTCGCACTCATCAAAACTGCCAAACAAGCTAAACTCGCAACAATTTTAGGTGCCAAACGCGGCATAATTTGCATCCCCAGTTTTCGCGGCGCATGGTATACTTGTATCTATGGCAATTCAATGGTGACCGCGCGACCCACTCAAATAAATTTTAGAGACCGACGGCTTCGTCAAGACCTAGGTCGCGCATTTTGCGATAAAGTGTTGATCGACCAATGCCTAATTTTCGCGCAACTTCAGACATTTGGCCGCGATATCTGTGCATGGCCAGTTTTATCATGTCGGCCTCGACTTCTTCAAGCGTCCGAATATGGCCACCCTCTGTCACAATAGAAACACCGATAGCATTGCCATCGCTCACTTGGCCTTGTGTTACACGGTTTTGAACCTGATTATTGCCATCAGGCCTGCGCAATGTATGCGGCGCTGGAATTGGGGCTGGTGGGATTTTAACTTCAAAACCATCAACCAGTGCGGCGATTTGCGGAAAATCCTGAATGTCTAAAGTGTCACTTTCGCACAAAACAATGGCGCGGAAGATGGTGTTTTCAATTTGGCGTACATTGCCCGGCCACGCATAGGCATGCAGCATTTCAAGAGCGTGTTTGGAAATACCGTGAACTTTGCGGCCCTCTTCGGCACTGAGTTTTGTGATGAAGTGATTGACCAAAGCTGGAATATCTTCTTTGCGATCGCGCAAAGGTGGCACCATGATGGGGAATACATTGAGGCGGTAATAAAGATCTTCGCGGAATTTTCCGGCTTTGACCATTTCAATCATGTTGCGATTGGTGGCGGATAACAGACGGATGTTGACTTTGACGGATTTGCGCGATCCCACTGGATCAATTTCGCCCTCTTGAATCGCACGCAATAGTTTTACTTGCATATCGAGAGGAAGGTCAGCGACTTCGTCCAAAAATAATGTGCCACCATCGGCTTCTTGAAATTTGCCCAAGTGCTTGGAAGTTGCCCCGGTGAAGGAACCCTTTTCGTGACCGAATAATATGGACTCAACAAGATTTTCAGGAATTGCACCGCAGTTTACGGCTACAAAGGGGCGGCCTACACGTTCGCTTTCGCCTTGAATGGCGCGGGCAATCATTTCTTTGCCGACGCCCGATTCGCCTTCGATAAGAATTGGAATATTCGATTGTGCACCACGACGACCCAAACGTGTGACGTTGGCCATGCCTGCCGAGGAGGCAACGAGATCATCAAATGTGAGTGCGCCTGAGACTTTTTTATTGAGGCGTTTTACTTCCTCAGTCAGCGCATTAACTTTGAGCAAATTCTGAATGGAAACACGAAGGCGCTCAGGCGACACGGGTTTGACAACGAAATCATCCGCACCGGCCCGCATAGCTTTTATGACGGTTTCGATGGAGCCTTGTGATGTTTGCACAATAACTTTGAGATCACCGCGAATAGCTTGGAGTTTTTCCAAGAATTCGAGGCCACCCATGCCGGGCATCATCAAATCAAGAATTGCAAGTTCAATGGCAGCACCAGAGGGCGCAGACAGCACTTCGAGGCCTTTTAAGCCGTTCTCTGCCGTTACGGCTTCGAAGCCAAAACGCTTGACCATCTCTTCCAGAATGCGGCGTTGAGCTGGTTCGTCTTCGACGATAAGTACGCGAGAGGTCATGCGATTGAATTCACTCACCAAAAATATTTGTGGGCCAGTTTCACCTTTTTGGTGGTTGGCCACTTGTTAAATTTGATTTCTGGCACCGAGTGGTAAAAACCTTATTAACGAGGTAGCGCATTTGGGCACAGGTGGGCTTTTTTCAATTGCATTGGATTGTGCCGTTTTGGTTGTTTTCCCTGCAAACGTGCGCCATATGCTGTTTTAAACAGCCAAAGGATTTATTTATGTCAGCCACGCCAAAACTCGATAATTTGCCCGAATGGAACCTTGGGGATCTCTATTCAGGCCCTGAATCGTCGACATTTGCGGCAGACATGGCAGCCAGTTCCTCTGGTGCCAAGATTTTTGCTGCGAGCTTTAAAGGCAAATTGGCTAGCCTGAATGGTGAGTCTCTGGCCCAAGCTGTAAAAGATTATGAGGCGCTGTCAGATTTGATTGGTCGGGTCGGTTCCTATGCGCAGCTCTATTATGTTGGCGACACCACAGAATCATCGCGTTCTAAATTTTATGGCGACGTGAATTCAAAACTCACCGATATTTCGAGCGGGCTATTGTTTTTTGAGCTCGAAATGAATTTGATTGACGATGCCGCATTGGAAAAGGCGATGCAGGTGCCCGCGCTTGCTCATTATCGCCCATGGATTGAAAATTTGCGCAAGGAAAAACCTTATCAACTTGATGATAAGACTGAGCAGCTCTTCCTCGAAAAATCGCAAACTGGTTTTGGCGCCTTCAATCGGTTGTTTGACGAAACCATGGCAGGGCTTCGCTTTAATGTGAATGGTGAAGAACTAACATTGGAGCCCGCATTAAACTTGATGCAAAGCCCTGATGAGGCCATGCGCAAAGCGGGATCGCTGGCGCTTGCTAAAACTTTTGGTGAAAATATTAAACTGTTCACGTTGATCACCAACACATTGGCTAAGGACAAGGAAATTTCAGACCGTTGGCGTGGTTTTAATGACATTGCTGAAATGCGGCATTTGTCGAACCGCGTTGAACCCGCTGTGGTTGATGCCTTGGTTGCAGCGGTTCGTGAAGCCTACCCCAAACTTTCACATCGCTATTATAAAATGAAAGCCAAGTGGCTGGGCAAAGACAAATTGATGCATTGGGATCGCAATGCGCCGTTGCCTGCCGAAGATACGCGCGAAGTGCCGTGGAATGATGCGCGTGATTTGGTGCTAAAAGCTTACGGAGCATTTTCGCCTGAAATGGCGAGCATTGCTAAAGACTTCTTTGATAAAAAATGGATTGACGCACCATCGCGCGTTGGAAAATCACCGGGGGCTTTCGCTCATCCTACGGTTCCCTCGGCCCACCCTTATGTGCTGCTCAATTATTTAGGCAAGACACGCGATGTGATGACGCTTGCCCACGAGCTTGGCCATGGTGTGCACCAAGTGCTTGCAGCAGAGCAGGGTGCTTTAATGGCCAACACACCTTTGACGCTGGCCGAAACCGCTTCGGTGTTTGGCGAAATGTTGACATTCCAATCTTTGCTCCGTGAAACCACCGACAAAGCCAAGCGCAAGATTCTTCTCGCGTCAAAAGCCGAAGACATGATCAACACTGTGGTGCGGCAGATTGCGTTTTACACGTTTGAGCGCAAAGTCCATGCGGCCCGGCGTGAAGGGGAACTCACCCCTGATCAGATCAACGCCATGTGGATGGACGTGCAACACGAGAGCTTAGGCGATGCCATTGAATTTGGGCCCGGCTATGAAACCTTCTGGACCTACATTCCGCATTTCATTCATTCGCCATTTTATGTTTACGCCTATGCCTTTGGCGATTGCTTGGTGAACTCGCTCTATGCGCGCTACCGTGAGAGTGAGGCTGGTTTCCAAGATAAGTATTTCGATATGCTCAAGGCGGGCGGCACAAAGCATCATTCTGAATTGCTTAAACCCTTTGGCTTGGACGCGACCGACCCGCAGTTCTGGCAGAAGGGCTTGAGTGTTATTTCTGCGTTGATTGATGAGTTGGAGACGCTTTGATTTTTTCTATTCCATAAACCAGCCATGGCTCACCACCAATGATTGGCCTGTGAGTGCATTGGTTGGGAAGCTTGCGAATAGCAAGGCCACTTCGGCTACGTCTTCTAAAGTTGTGAACTCGCCATCCACTGTGCCGCCGAGCATAATTCTTTTGACGACTTCATCTTCGGAGATTCCCAAGCGCACGGCTTGCTCGGGAATTTGTTTTTCCACCAAAGGCGTTCTCACAAATCCGGGGCAGATCACATTTGAACGCACGCCAAATTTTCCACCTTCTTTGGCAATCACTTTGTTGAGGCCGAGCAAGCCATGCTTGGCGGTGACATAGGCTGATTTTAAAGGTGAAGCCTCTTTCGAATGCACGGACCCCATCAATATAATTGAACCTGAGCCTTGCTTATACATGTGTGGGAGACAGGCTTTGGTGGTGAGGAATGCGCCATCTAAATGAATGGCCATCATGCGACGCCAATCCGCAAAGGGGAAATCTTCCGTGCGGTGTACGATTTGAACACCGGCATTGGACACCAACACATCGATTTTACCCCACGCGGCGATCACGGCTGAAATCGCATTGTTGACGGAGTCTTCGATGGTTACATCCAAGCTGACGGCCATGGCATTTGGGCCTAAAGCTTTGGCCGTTTCGCCGGCAGCCTCAGCTTTGAGATCGGCAATGGCTACATATGCGCCCTCGGCAATGAAACGCTGGGCGATGGCGCGGCCAATGCCGCCTGCAGCACCTGTTACCACTGCAATCTTATTCTTCAGTTTCATCACCCAATCCTCTGTTATTGCCGCGACAATAACGTCTCATTGCGGCAAAGGCTTTGATTAGCTAGAAAGGAGGCGATATGCAATTTGAGGATTCTTGAATGTCTGAACACGCACCATCTTCACAGCCTGCTCCACAAGGCCTGGCCGCTCATAACGCGACTTATAAGAGCTTCTTGGATTTCTCGATCGCGGGCTCAATTATCTGTATTTATGTGGTGGTGGCCCTGGTCACATTCAGGTTTGTCAGCAATCCATTGAATGTCTTCGTCGGTTTTGGTGGTATTATAGTGGGTATCGTCACATCGCTGGTTGCTTTGCGCTTAGGCGGTAAGTGGATGGTGGCTTTGGTGCCGCTGGTGCTTTTCGCGCTTTTTGTTGCTGCCAACGCTCAAATGTCTTGATGGATTTGAATTAGAAATGAAAATCGCGGTTCCTTCTGAAACAGCTGCGGGGGAAAACCGCGTTGCGGCCAGCGCTGATAGTGTGAAGGCCTTTGTAAAAAAAGGCCTCAAAGTTTCCATTCAATCGGGTGCAGGAGCGGGAGCAAACATCTCTGATGCTGAATATGCCGCGGCTGGTGCTGAGATTGTTAAGGGCACAGCTGTTGTCAAGGATGCTGATATTGTTTTGAGCATCCGCCGACCTGATGCGGCAATCTTAAAAGCCATGAAAAAAGGTGCTGTGCTGGCGGGCGGCCTAGAGCCTTATGGCGACCGCAAAGCGCTCGAAGTCTTTGCTAAATCCGGTATCACCGCTTTTGCCATGGAACTGATGCCACGTATTTCTCGTGCGCAATCTATGGATATTCTCTCGTCACAGGCTAACCTTGCGGGCTATAAAGCTGTCATCGATGCCGCGGCCCATTATGGCCGCGCCTTCCCAATGATGATGACAGCGGCTGGCACGGTGCCGCCTGCCAAGGTGTTTATTATGGGTGTGGGTGTGGCAGGCCTTCAAGCCATTGCTACGGCGCGGCGCTTGGGTGCGATTGTTTCCGCCACGGACGTGCGCAAAGCAACAGAAGAGCAAGTGAAGTCACTGGGAGCGAAATTTGTATTTGCCGATGTGGCGGATGCAGCGACCTCTGGTGGTTATGCCAAGGAATTGTCGGACGAAGATAAAGCCAAGCAAGCTAAACTGGTGGCCGACCATGTGAAGAACCAAGATATTGTAATTACCACGGCGCTGATCCCGGGGCGACCTGCGCCTGTGTTGATCACCAAGGAAATGGTTGAGAGCATGAAGCCTGGTTCAGTGATTGTTGATCTCGCCGTTGAACGCGGTGGCAATTGCCCGCTCTCTAAGCCCGATCAGATTGTGGTTCATAAAGGTGTTTTGATTGTGGGCACTTTGAATCTTGCTGGGCGCTTGGCTGGAAATGCCACGCCACTCTTTGCCAAGAATTTGCAAAACTTTGTAGATTTGATGATCAGCAAAGAGGGCGCTTTGAATATTGATGAAACAGATGAATGTATTTCTGGAACCATGATCGCCAAGGGCGGCGCGTTGGTTCACAAGATGTTTGCGGGAGCAAAATAATGGAACATGTTGATCTCTTTTTCTCGCTCTTTGCTATTTTTGTGCTGGCGGTTTTCGTGGGCTATTTTGTGGTGTGGAATGTGACACCCGCTTTGCATACACCGCTGATGTCGGTGACCAATGCGATCTCGTCGGTGATCGTCGTTGGTGCGTTGCTGGCCGTGGGGGCGGGCGGCATCGCTTCGGGATCAACTACAGCAATGATCTTTGGGTTTTTCGCGTTGATTTTTGCAGCTGTGAATATCTTCGGGGGCTTCCTCGTCACCAGCCGCATGTTGGCTATGTATAAAAAGAAAGAAAAATAAGATGAGCGCCAATCTCGCTGCACTGCTCTATCTCGTATCAGGCTCTCTCTTCATCATGGCACTGCGCGGGCTTTCGTCGCCCGCCACGTCGCGAAAGGGCAACATATACGGCATGGTAGGCATGGGTATCGCCATTCTCACCACACTGGGAATTTCAGCACCGACTAATCCGCTGGCTTGGGCTTTGATCATCGGTGGCATTGCCATTGGTGGGGGCATCGGCGCTTACTTGGCCCGCACCATTGCCATGACGGCCATGCCCCAATTGGTGGCGGCGTTTCACTCACTCGTGGGCCTTGCAGCTGTATGCGTAGCTGCAGCGGCATTTTATGCGCCTGATGCTTTTGGCATTGCTACCGATGGCATTATTCACCCGGAAAGCCGCATTGAAATGGCTTTGGGTGTGGCCATCGGTGCGCTGACGTTTACCGGTTCGATTATCGCATTTTTGAAACTCGATGGCCGCATGTCAGGTGCTCCGATCATGTTGCCGTCACGCCATAACATTAATATTGCACTCGGCATTGCTTTGGTGGCTCTGCTTTACATGTTCTTTACAGCGCCAACCGCAGCAGCGTTTTGGTTGATTGTTGTCGTCAGTTTGACTTTGGGCTTCCTGTTGATCATTCCGATTGGTGGTGCTGACATGCCCGTGGTGGTATCGATGCTCAATTCCTATTCTGGCTGGGCTGCGGCGGGCATTGGTTTTACGCTGGCCAACACTGCGCTGATTATCACTGGCGCGCTGGTGGGGTCATCTGGAGCTATTCTCTCTTACATCATGTGCAAAGGCATGAACCGTTCGTTTATCTCAGTTATTCTCGGCGGCTTTGGTGGCGCAACTGCAGGCCCTGCAGCTGCAGGCGAAACCAAGCCCGTGAAGCAAGGTTCTGCCGAGGACGCAGCCTTTATGATGAAGAACGCAGGCAGTGTGATTATTGTACCGGGTTACGGCATGGCGGTCGCCCAAGCCCAACATGCGCTGCGCGAAATGGCTGATCACTTGAAGGCCTCAGGTGTGACCGTGAAATATGCCATTCACCCAGTTGCTGGCCGAATGCCCGGCCACATGAACGTGCTGCTGGCCGAAGCCAATGTGCCTTATGATGAAGTGTTTGAGCTTGAAGATATCAACAGCGAATTTGCGCAATGTGATATCGCCTTCGTAATCGGCGCTAACGATGTGACCAATCCATCGGCAAAGGATGATCCCACATCACCGATTTATGGAATGCCAGTACTCGAAGTGTGGAAAGCCAAAACCGTAATGTTCATCAAACGCGGCATGGCGAGTGGTTATGCTGGTGTGGACAATCCCCTGTTCTGGCGCGACAACACGCTGATGCTGTTCGGCGATGCGAAGAAGATGACGGAAGAGATTAACAAGGGGATGGGGTGAGGTTAACTCCACTTATTTAATGCTTTTGCGATAGCGTTTCGCAAATGATTCAATCATCGATTTTGAACCTGCCGCTATTTCGTTGCTTTCATGAAATGCAATTTCGTTGAGTTTGGTGACGTCTGGCTGCTCTAGCAAGGCGAACCGCTCTGGCGATGGCGAACCGCTGTTGCATATTACAACATCGTGCGATAACGCTAGCCAAATCTCTACATCTGGATCGTTGAGTTTAGTTCGGTTTGGCGGGGTAAATTTCAGAACGGGATGGCTTCCAACTAAAAGCATGCTTTTGGTATTTGCAACTCTACAAAATGTGTAACCACGTTCCGTGAGGGCAACCATTGAGAATGCCGCCGAGTGACTCAATGATGTAATACGCGCATTTTTTATATTTCTTGACATTGCCTCGGCAGTGAACATTTTCTCTTTAAGATGGTCGTCCATATTGCCATAAATTTGCTCAAACTTGTCTATCGACTGTGTGAAGACATCGTTCAATGTATTATTTTGGAAAATCTATTCTTGAGAATCTGGAGTGCGATGCCATAGTTTCATCAGGAAGTTGTCCAGAATGCCTTTTTCATTCTGGCTAAGATTTGGTGCAATTCCGACTCGAACGGACGAAATAATTCTATCTATAATTGGAGCTGATTTACTTTCCAACTCTCCAAAGTAGTCTCTTTCCAATGTGACGTTTCTATTGCCCTGTTCGTCAATGGCAACATATAAGTCTTTAGCACAGAATATCTTATCGGTACTCCTGCGTATTACTGGCTTATTAGGTTTCCGCTTATCAAAATAGAATAGTTCTCCGTCTTCATTCTTGAATCGGTTCAAAAAAGATTGAGGTACATAGTGGTTGTTTTTGTAGTCAGCCATTTTTCTGAAGTTGACTACTTTTCCTTGCTGCATTGGCCAAATGCGTGAACTCCTCCGCAAGAGCATCATACTCTTTGCTATAGTCGGCATCTTTCATCCATTCAGTATGAAGAGTTGAAATCTTTTTCATCCACTGAGAGTACTTTGAAACTTCTTTTCAATCAAATCGCTTTTTCAATCTTGTATGATTGGGAAAGAAAATTATATACTTCGCCAGTAGCTAGCTGGTTTCCCGCTTTCGCGGGAATGACGGTTGAGGGGTTGGTAGCACCGCACTTAAAGCGAACTCAAAAACGCGATCAGCTTTTCTCTCACATCCTTCACACTTGCTCTGAAATTCTCTTTGGCTGTTTCAGCTTCGCCGCCGTGCCAGAGGATTGCTTCGGCGAAGCCTCGGGCTCGGCCATCATGCAGCAATGTGTTGTGGCCGTTGACTGTGGGCACTAGGCCCAAGCCCCAGAGCGGAGCTGTGCGCCATTCGGTTCCGGTGGCTTCAAAATCGGGGCGGTTGTCGGCCAAGTCTGGTCCCATGTCGTGCAGCAATAAATCGGTGAAGGGGTGGATGGTTTGGTTTTCTAGTTCAGGCAGATTTGCCCTCGCTGCCGTTTTTAAAGTTGGCATGTGGCAGACGGCGCAGCCTAAGATGCGGAATAGTTTTGCGCCGTCTTTCACATCAGCATTTTCGGAGTTTCGTTGGGCGGGAACTGCTAGTGTTTCAGTGTAAAGTGTGAGCTTATCTAAAAACACATCGCTCACTTCTGGCTCGCCACCGTTGATGCTGCTCTGACATTCGGTTTGTGCGAGCGTACAATTTTGATTGGGATTCACGGATGTAGACAGGCCAATATCACCGAGAGCGGCACCGGCATTTTGTTGGCGCAGATTGGGTTGATTGGCTTTCCAGCCGAAGCGGCCCAACTCCATCTTTTGCGTTGATGAGTTCCACACAAGGTTTGGCTTGCCGGAAATACCGTCCTTATCGGAATCTTCGTGGTCTGCCAGCGCCAGCAAGGTTTTTTCGGGCACAGCTTCAAGCAAGCCAAGGCCAATCATGTGCGGGGCGACACGTGGCGAAATCATTGTTGCTGGGTTCAATGCGCCATAGGCTGGCTTTTCAATTGTATAGCTTGGCACCCGCAACGAAAATTTCTCTCCATCGGCGTAAGTGCCTGCTTGTTCAGTGTAAGTGATATGGGCTTTCGCTTCGGCTGGCACATGCAGAATGCCGTATTCGCTAATCTGATCACCATAGACGGGATCAGGTAAGGGGCCGCCATGGGGGCCAAGGCCAGGAATGCTCACCCGCAGCAAAAGCGAATCCATGGGGCCTTTGCCATCTGCAGGGGGAGCTCCCCGACCATCCTTGGTGTGGCAGCCGGAGCAAGATACGCGGTTAAACATTGGCCCCAAGCCATCAAAGCTTTTCACCGATGCGGGGGCTTCCACCCAATTGGTGTTGAACAGACGGTTGCCAAATGAGAAGGGGCGTTGATGGCTTTCAGGGCTGTTGGCCATTTGAAAACTGAAAGCGTCACCATTGGTGAGTGGTCGCGTGCCAGTTCCTCCGAGCTGAGATGTTTCTGGTATGCTCAGCAGATATTCACGCAGCGAAGGCACTGCCGCCTTGCTGTTCAGACATGCAAATGCTGCGGCTGTGAGGGCCGCAGCAATACAAGTGGCGGGAAGTAATCTCATTCGGATGGAATAATAACCAGAACACCCAGTTTATTGCCAGCATCTTTCAGGCCTGAAGCAAGTGTCGTGAGTGCGGCTACAACATCTTCCGCTGCAAGACGTTCCGGCGAACCCGCGGGGGCTGCGAGAACTTGATCCCATGGGTCGCCAAGTTTGGCAATCTTGGCTTCAGTATCGGCAAAGAGGCCATCCAGTTTAATTGTAAGCTCAGCATTGTCTTTTTCTAACAGTGTGCGAATGCCTGCGCGTTTTGTTGCGCCATCATCGCCTGTCCACACTTGCTTGATACCTTGCAAATCATAGACGAAGTCATTTTTGGTATTGTCTGAAAAACAGCTGTGCTCATCTTCTTGGTCACCTGAATCAAGGGCAACAGCCAAGCGCTCCGATTTAAATTCATAGCCCGCCAAAATGGCCATGCCGTTGATGATGCGACCTATGGCTTCGCGTGGAGGGAGTTTCTTAAATGCGTTGGCATAGGAGTCTTTTTCTTCCAGTTCCCACTGCTCTACAAGGCCGTGAATTTCGTGTGTCAGCAATTTTGTCACTGAAAGCAAGTAGTCGCGGCGTTTGTCATTATTATCTTTGCCTGCAATATAATCCGTGAACGGACGATTGCCCGGGCCTGTTGTTGAAAGGTCTTGACCCCAGAGCATAAACTCAACGGCATGCCAGCCGATGGTGACATCTTTTTCGTCTTGTTTCTGGTTGAGGCCCTCGAGAGTTTCTTTATCAAACTTCGAGGCGGGGTCATTCACAAGACCTGCTGTTGGATTGCCCCCAACGTAATCCAGATAGGCCTCATTCATTGGCCAAGAATTGATCTCGCCTTCGACAGCATCTATGGGCCCGCCATAGAATCTGAAGGCTTCAGTTTTTAAATATGCGGGGCGCGCCGCGATCCAAGCCTTGCGCGCAATTGCCAATGTCTCGTCGCTGGGCTTGTCTAGGAACGCGGTCACAGCAGTCTCTAAAGATTTTGCGCCAGTTTCGGCGGCAACGTAGGCTATTGCAGCCAAATCGATATAGGCATCAATTTGTGAAGTCGCTTCATATTGATAGGCTTTTGGATCTGTGGATTGCAGAGCGTAGCTTGTCGTCGTGTCGGTTCCGCCGCCTTCGCCTGCCCCCTCGCCAGCATTGGCGGCCATGAGGAGAAGTGTAGGTGCTTTGCTCATGTTAATGGGTTGATTAACGCTTGCTTGCGCAATGCTTGCTGTGGCGATGATACCTAAGCCTAAGGTCGTCCACGTCTTTAATTTTTTTGCCATTTTCTGTTCCCGAGTGATTTAATCGGATTAGCAAAGAGTTTTCTGAGATGCAATAGCCGATTAAATTAATCGGATTAAAAATTCAAATCGCCGTTTGCCATTTCTTCGTCTACATTGATTTGCAACATGCACGTCAGATGCAATTTGGGGATGAAGGCTGGTTATGGCGCAAGAGGCTATTATTGTTGAGAAACCACACGTGAAAATTGTTCATATGTTGGTCTTCACGTTGGTTGTGGCCATCATTGCAACGGTTTTATTCCCCACAATTAAAACGGCTTTTATGGCCAATCCGTTTTTAAATGGTCTGATTGTGGTCACTTTGGTGCTGGGCACTTTGCTTGCGTTTCGCATGGTGTGGCGATTGATCCCGGAAGTGAATTGGCTGAACGAGTTCAAAGTGGGGCAAGGCAACGCACAGGAGCCGCCACAGTTGCTGGCTCCCATGTCGACTATTTTGGGTGATGCCTCCGGGCGCACAGTGCTTTCTCCACAGACCATGCGCTCGCTGTTGGATTCACTAGCTTCAAGATTGGATGAGTCACGCGATTTGTTGCGCTATCTGATTGGACTGTTGATTTTTCTAGGGTTGCTCGGCACGTTTTGGGGGTTGCTCAACACCGTGCAATCGGTTGGTGAGGCGATTAAAAATCTCGACGTCGGGTCCACGCAATCGGCGCAGGTCTTTGATGAGCTGAAGCGCGGTTTGCAAAAGCCACTAGAAGGCATGGGGCTTTCGTTTTCGTCGTCGCTGTTTGGTTTGGCGGGGTCACTCATTCTTGGCTTTTTAGATTTGAATGCGGGCCAAGCGCAAAACAGATTTTATCACAATCTTGAAGATTGGCTTTCGACAATCACCGATGTGCAAGCGGGCGATGGTGGTGGCAGCATGATGCCAGCATTCTTGCGCATTGATTTACAGAACTTGCAGAAGTCATTTGAAAAATTGGGGCAGCAATTGGATGGCGGTGGTAGGGCTTCACCAGTGACGAATTCCACAGATGAGAATGCCACAGAACAATTGGCCGATGCTGTTGCTAATCTCGTTCAGCAAATGCGCGAAGAACAGAAAATGGTGCGGCAGTGGATTCAATCTCAGCAGGTTCAGCAGAGTGAAATTCAACGGTTGCTCATTCGCACCACAGGCAAAGGCCGTGGTGAATAATGGCACTTTCGCGCCGCCGCAGAAATGAAGATGCGCCATATTGGCCGGGTTTTGTAGATGCCATGGCGCAGCTGTTGCTGGTCATTATTTTTCTACTCTCAGTATTTATGATTGCGCAGTTTCTATTAGCGCGACAAATTTCGGGTCAAGATTCGGCGCTCGGTCAATTGCGTTCACAGATTGATGAGCTTACGCAACTGTTAGCTTTGGAAAAATCTGGCAAGGCGGAATCGGATGCGCAATTACTAGCTGTGACCGACGACTTGAATGCACAGAAATTGAAGACGGCCGATATATTGGCAAGCTTAGAAGCAGAAAACAGCAAGGGTACATCAGCGGGTAGCACCATCTCGGGTTTGCAGACAGCTTTAGATAGTGAGAAGAAACTCTCCGCCGATGCCTTGTCACGCGTGGAATTGCTCAACCAACAAATCGCCGCGATGCGCCGTCAACTCGCGCAAATTTCTGCTTTGCTGGATGCTAGCGAAGAACGAGGCCGCACGTCTGAAACACAGATCGCTGATTTAGGTAAGCGCTTGAACACAGCGCTGGCGCAAAAGGTGCAGGAGCTTTCGAAATATCGTTCGGAATTCTTTGGGCGCTTGCGGCAAATCCTATCACAACGCTCTGATATTCTGGTGGTGGGCGATCGTTTTGTGTTTCAGGCCGAAGTGCTGTTTCCAAAAGGCAACGCTGATTTAAATGAAGCGGGGCAGGCCGAGATGCTAAAGCTCGCGGATGCATTGAAACAACTTGAGAGAGAAATTCCACCTGATATTGCTTGGGTTTTGCGTGTTGATGGCCACACAGACGCAGACCAACTGCACTCCAACCTATTCAAAACCAACTGGGAGCTTTCAGCAGCCCGCGCAATTTCTGTGGTGAAATATCTTCAAGAGCAAGGCATAGCGCCCAATCACTTGGTTGCAGCCGGGTTTGGTGAATTTCAACCGCTGGCTTCTGGCAACACTGAGGAAGCGAAATCTGAAAACCGCCGGATTGAGTTGAAACTTACTGAGCGGTGAACTGTAATTTTGCCAATTTCGCATACAGCGGACTTTTCTTTAGCAACTGTGCATGGCTGCCTTCCCCTACAATCTTTCCTTGCTCTAGCACAAAGATGCGATCGGCATTGCGCACCGTTGCAAGGCGGTGAGCGATGACCAAAGTGGTTCGCCCTTTCGTCACAGTTTCCAATGCCTCTTGAATAAGAGATTCACTTTCAGCATCCAATGCACTGGTGGCTTCATCCAAAAGTAGCACAGGAGCATTGCGCAAGATTGCCCGCGCAATGGCGAGCCGCTGGCGTTGACCGCCTGATAGAGTGACTCCGCGCTCACCGAGCATCGTGTTATATTTGGCTGGAAGTTTTTCAGCAAACTCCGCCACGCGTGCAGCAATTGCTGCAGCAACTACGTCAGCGTCACTGGCTTCGGGGCGGCCCAAGCGAATGTTATCGGCTATGGTGCCGGAGAAGATAGTGGGGTCTTGCGGCACCGTGGCGATGGCACCGCGTAAATCTTCTAATGCAAGTTTGGACACATCAATGCCATCAAGGGTGATCAGACCTTTTTCAGGATCTTGAAACCGTTGGAGCAAAGCATAGAGCGTGGTTTTTCCTGCACCCGATGGTCCAACAATCGCGATCACTTCGCCGGGCTTAGCAGTGAAAGAAATATCGCTCAGCACTTTTGCTTCTGGCCTTGCTGCATAACGGAAATCAACATTGGAAAATTGCAACTCGCCCTTTACAGGTTTTGCTAATGTGAAGGGTGATGCCGGAGAAACGATGTTCGATTTTTCGTCGAGCAATTCGGAAATGCGTTCGGCTGCACCCGCTGCCAATTGCACTTCGCCCCAGACTTCTGAAAGTTGGCCAAGAGCGCTTGAAGCAAATACGGCATACAAAACAAATTGACCCAAAGTGCCGCCAGATAAACGCCCCGCTAAAACCTCGTGTGCACCAAACCATAACAGAGCAACGATTGAACCCAATGAAACGCTAATAATGGCAAATGTGAGAATGGAGCGGGCAAAGGTGCGCAATTGGGCAGCATTGAAGGCTTGAACGGTTGCCGATGCAAAGGTTGAAATGGTCGCACTTTCTTGGGTGTTCGATTGAATGGCGGTGATGCCACTTAGGCGTTCTTGCGCAAAAGCTGCTGAGCTTGCCAAAGTGTCTTGCGCGGTACGCGATAAGGCCCGCACGCGGCGGCCATAAAACACCAAGGGTAATACAATTGCGGGAATGGCCAGTGCAGCAAGGCCCGACAAACGCGGGCTGGTGTAAATCATCATGGACAGAGCGCCGAGCAGAGTTACGATATTGCGAAGTGCGATAGAGGCTGTCGATGAGAAAGCAGATTTAATTTGTGTCGTATCGGCCGTTAAGCGCGAGACAACTTCGCCGGTTTTCTGGCTTTCGTAAAACGAAGGCGTGAGCTCAATCAAATGTCGGAATAACGCATCGCGCACATCGGCAACAATGCGCTCACCCAACCACATCACGTAATAAAAGCGCACAGCACTGCCGGCGGCCAAAGCCGCCACAACAGCAAACATCCCTAAAAAATATTGGTTGATGAGATTGGCGTTTTCGCTGCTAAAGCCATTGTCCAAAACGCGGCGCACAGCGATGGGAACTACCAAGGTTGCAACCGATGCAACCAGCAGCGCTATAATGGCAATCACCATTTGACTGCGATATTTCAAGATGAAGGGCAGGAGCCGCACGAGTGGCCGCAAATTCTTGCCTTTGGCCCGGGATTTGGATTGAACTTCGAAATTATTGCTCATTTTGACCTGTGTGTAACGGCACTTGTGTGCCTCTATGATTTATCCTATAGACCGCCTCCGAAACCAATTGCACATGAATTAAGAGTTCCGATTATGAAAGCTGACATCCATCCCGACTACCACCCCATCACCATTGTGATGACAAATGGCAACAAATTCGTGACCCGCTCCACCTATGGCAGCGCTGGCGACACAATGAACTTGGATATTGACCCATCGTCGCACCCAGCGTGGACTGGTGGCCAAACAACGATTTTGGATCGTGGTGGCCGCGTTTCAGCGTTCAAGAAGAAGTTCAGCTTCCTCACGAAGTAAGCTCTCTTAGAGATTTGAAAAACCCGGCCTTGGCGCCGGGTTTTTTGCTTTTCTGGCTGCGCGTGATCACTTAAGGTTGCCGCATGAAATTTATCCATTTCACTGATCTGCATTTGGTTCCCGCTGGCGAAAAACTCTGGGGATTTGATCCTGTGGCAAGGCTGGAGCTTTGCCTTGCAGATTTAGCCAAATATCACGCGGATGCTGCGCTCTGCGTTATTACAGGAGATTTGGCTGATCGCGGTGATGTGCAGTCTTACCAAATTTTGAAAGAACTTCTCGCAAACTTTCCCATCAAGACCCATCTTATGTTGGGCAACCATGACAATCGTGAAAACTATTTTAAAGTTTTTGGTGGCGGCGCTGAATTTGTTCAGCAGCAGATTGAATTCAATGGGCAGCATTTTTTATTGTTAGATACGCTGAAAGATGGCCCTTCTTCGGCTGGAATAATGGATGCCGCTCGCCGTGATTGGCTTCGGGCAGCGCTCGAGAAAACCAAGGGCGCGCCCACTTACATTTTCATGCATCATCCGCCTTTTCTTATCCACCACCCTTTGATGGATCTTATCCTGTTAGAAGATGGCGAAAGTTTTGGTGATCTTCTCGATGGCCACAATGTACGCCATATCTTCTTTGGCCATGCTCATCGTACCATCAGCGGTCAATGGCGTGGCCGTTCTTTTTCGGCTTTGCCCAGTTTGAATCAACAATTGCCTTTGGTCGGTGGATCGGTGCCGACGGTTTATAGCGATGAACCTTCACTGTATTCTGTGGTGCATATCAACGGCACGCAGATTACGGTTCACAGTGATGCATTTATGAATCGAGCCGCCGCGGACATGCCGGAGAATGCTGAACGTGGAAATTGGAGTTAGAATGACCTGTATCATTTTGATACAGGTCATTTACCACTTATGAATCATGTTGCGATTGGCACGAGGTTTGCTAGCATTGAAGGCGGGGGCAGCACTTTGTGAGGCGTAAATTATGTCAGCAGCAGATGGCACGGCACAGCCTATTATGATCAGCACATCCATCACTGCGGCCGTATTAAATGCGATGATTGCCAGCGCAGGCCCCGGTAGCGTTTTTATCCTAGAAAATGGCATACATAATTTTGATGCACCAATTATTATCACCCATGGTGATGTGACGGTGAAAGGCCAAAGTGAAGCCGGAACCTTTTTAAATTTCAGTTTTGCCGCGGGTTCGGAAGCCAATGATATTCAAGTCACAGGTGGAGCTAAAACCTACGTGAGCACTGTGACGAGTGCAATCAAAGTGGGACAAACTTCGATCACTGTCGCTAACGCCAGTTCGTTGCATCCGGGCGATTCAATTTATCTCTACGAACCCAACACCCCTGAATATATGGCAGCGAATGGCTGGACCAATGTTTCAGCCGCTGATGCAGCAGGCCATCCATTCCGCGAGTTTATTGCAGAAGTCGATCATGTTGTCGGCAATGTCGTATATTTGAAGTCGCCCATTCCCTTTGCAATGGATGCGAACGTGACGCGTGTGTTCAGCATTGAAATGTTGCACAACGTGAACCTTTCAGACTTCACCGTCACAAATGATTTGCCCGCAGCCAACCCATTTGATTTTGTGAATCCCTTGCCTGCTTATGACAGCCTGAGTGCCATCCAAATCACAGGTGCATCGGGTGGTGAAATCTCCAATGTTTCAGTTTTGAATGCGGCCAGCAATGGCATTAGTTTTACGTCCACAATCAATTTCACGGGCCATAATATTCTTGTTGATGGTGCTGTAAACAAAGGCGGGGATGGCAATGGCTACGGCATTCTATTGTCTGAATCTTTCAATAATAGTTTTGATGGATTAGACTTATTAAATGGACGCCATGCGTTTGTTCTTTCCGCTTGGAATGCCGAGACCGGCAACCATGTTCAGATCAACACCACCAACCGCGACATCAATTTTCATGGCTCACCTGATTCAGGCAATGTGATCACGGTGGGCCGCGCCATTATGCAATATAGTCCGCCACAAGATACCAGTGGGTTGAATGACATTTGGTCGATCGTCAGCCACGGCGGCACCAATCACGCATCAACAAATATTTACGCGACCAATGAGGTGACGTTTCATTATGCCGTGGGCAACACCGCCAAGGATGATATGCGCGGCACGGAAGGCAATGATTATCTGAATGGTGGTGGTGGCGCAGACATAATCAAAGGCGGCGCAGGAGATGATTATATTGTCGGTGGTTTGAAGCGCGATGTGCTGACGGGTGGCGCAGGCCACGACACGTTCTTATTCAAGATGGGCGACGATCTCGATAAAATCACTGACTTTGTGTTTGGTGCAAATGGCGATACCATCATTTTTGCAGGCAACCGTGCTGTGCAATCCATGGCCGATTTGGTGTTCACGCAAGTGGGTGTAAATCTAAATGTGAAATATGGACTTAATAGCACTGTGGTTCTGTTGAATCATACAATTGCTGATGTGCAAGAGGCGAACTTTAGTTTTGATCCAACAGGCCAAGCGACAAGTGCTGCATGGAATGGGGATTTTATTTTATAAGTTTTCCACATATATAAAACTAATGACTACCTATTCGCATCACCGTTGGCCCGGCGTTCCTCTAGCATTGGGCGCAGCTTTGCTATTTGGGTTCTCAACTCCCATTTCGAAGTTATTATTGGGGTCGATAGATCCATGGATGTTGGCTGGCATTCTTTATTTGGGTGCAGGGTTGGGCTTATGGCTGTTGCGGGCTTTGCGTGGAAGTGCGCGTCAGGAAGCGTCGCTGCGTCCAGCGGATTTGCCATGGTTGGCCGCCGTTGTCGTCATTGGCGGCATTGTTGGACCATTGCTCCTAATGTTTGGATTGGCGCGCACTTCAGCCAGCCAAGCGTCACTGCTTCTCAATCTTGAAGGCTTGGCCACAATGGGTCTGGCGTGGCTGGCGTTTAAGGAGAATGTTGATCGGCGATTGCTGATTGGTGCTTTTGCTATTCTTGTGGGCGCAGTTGTACTCACTTGGAACGGGAGCGGATTGCAGTTTGACAGCGGTTCGATTTTAATTGCGGGTGCGTGCCTCGCTTGGGGCATAGACAATAATCTTACACGAAAAATTTCAGGCGCCGATCCTATGCAAATAGCTATGGTGAAAGGGTTGGTGGCTGGCGCTTTCAATATTGGATTGGCTTTGCTTGCTGGTGCGACGTGGCCATCTTTCTCTATTATTTCAACGGGGATGTTGGTTGGCTTTCTGTGCATCGGGTTGAGTTTGGTAATGTTTATGTTGGGCCTTCGCCATTTAGGCGCAGCACGCACTGGGGCATATTTTTCACTATCGCCTTTTATGGGTGCAATTCTTGCGGTTTCATTTCTGCATGAACCCCTCACGTTTGAATTATTGATTTCAGGTGTGTTGATGGCGATTGGTCTGTGGCTTCATTTGGCTGAAAGCCATGAACACGAACATGTGCATGATGAGATTGAACATGATCACGCCCACACCCATGACGCGCACCATGATCATGCTCATTCAGGCAATATGACCGAACCCCATTCGCATGTGCATAAACACGCGCCAACCACACACAAACACCCTCACTATCCAGATTTGCACCACCCGCATACGCATGAGTAAATTAAATGATGATTGGAAAAACGATAATGCAAAAATTGATGTTGGCTAGTCGTTGGCTAATGGCGCCATTTTATCTGTTTTTAGTGATTGGCTTGATGGTGCTGGTCTATGTTGCAGGCTTGCATCTTTGGCACATCATTACCCACATTGCTGAACTCGATGAAGCCCAAGTTACTGTGCAACTATTGCAATTGGTTGATTTGTCTTTGCTCGCTTCGTTGATTGTCATTGTGGTTGTTTCTGGCTTTGAGAATTATCTCACACCGATTGCCAAGGATGAACATTCTACGTGGCCGATTTGGATGAGCCAGATTGATTTTGCTGCATTGAAACTCAAGCTCATTGCATCCATCACCGCCATTGCGTCGATTCAAGTTTTAGAAATTTTCATCAACATCGAAACGTCAAAAGACCGTGACATCATGTGGTCCATCGCCGTTCTGTTAACCTTTGTATTCACAGGGCTGGTGCTGGCTCTGACGGATTATTGGAGTGAAAAAGGCCAAGGCGGTAAACACTAAGTTTCAAACGGAACTTAACAGCAGGCTGGTTTCACTGTTCAACACGCCGTCAATTGATCGCACCTCACGCAAAACGCGGTCAAAGTCTTGCAGGCTTGAAGCGTGAATCTCAGCGACTAAATCCCAAGAGCCATTAGTCGTGTGGATGGCGTGAAGCTCGGGTAGGCCCCGCAATTGCCGAATGACGGCCGTGGTCGATTTGCCTTCGACCTCAATCATCATCACGGCGCGCACGACATCTGCTGCATAATCGCTGCGCACGCGGATTGTGAAACCGAGCAATGCGCCGGATGATAATAGTCGGTCCAAACGGTTTTGTACTGTGCCGCGCGACACTTGTAAAATATCTGCAAGTTTAGACAGCGGCGCACGCCCGTCATTACGCAACAGGCCAATCAGGCTGCGATCAAGCGCATCATAGGCGTGTTTGAAATTCTCTGTCTCGGACATGTTGAATTGTCATTATCATATTTGGCATTGCTGAAATAGCAATTATTTAGGAAAATTTTATAATAAAATGCTATTTTGTCTGGTGTTTTTCACTCCTAATGTAACTTTTTAGATTGAGGAGTCACAGAACATGGCCAATCCAGTTGCAAAAAATTTGAACATCGTTCCTTTCGTCAGTGTTGACCACATGATGCGGATTGTTCTGGAGATTGGCGTTGAAGATGTTTTGCGCGGCATTGCAGAATATCTTGAGGTGGATTTCAAACGCTGGCAGCTGTTTGATAAAACGCCACGCATTGCATCGCATTCTTCCGAAGGTGTAATAGAATTGATGCCCACCAGTGATGGTGAAGTTTATGGCTTCAAATATGTGAATGGTCATCCCAAAAATATGAAGCAGGGCCTGCAAACGGTGACTGCCTTTGGCATGCTGGCTGATGTGCATAGTGGCTATCCGGTTTTACTTTCAGAAATGACAATTCTAACGGCGCTGCGCACAGCAGCAACGTCGGCGCTGGCCGCAAAGTATTTAGCTCCGCCAGATGCCAATTGTATGGCGTTGATCGGCAATGGTGCGCAGTCAGAATTTCAAGCGCTGGCGTTCAAGGCCATTCTCGGTGTGAATAAAATTCGACTTTACGATATTGATTCAGTTGCTACCCAAAAATGCGCTCGCAATCTTGCCGACAAAGGTTTTGAAATTACCAAATGCCGCACTGTCGAGGAAGCCGTTGAAGGTGCGCACATCATCACGACGGTGACTGCTGATAAACAATACGCCACCATCTTGACCGACAACATGGTGGGCTCTGGCGTTCACATTAATGCTGTAGGCGGCGACTGCCCAGGCAAGACTGAGCTTCACAGCGACATTCTTTTGCGCTCAGAAATTTTTGTTGAGTACACACCGCAAACCCGCATTGAAGGTGAGATCCAACAACTTGCCGCTGATTATCCAGTTGTGGAACTTTGGCAGGTGATTGCTGGAGAAATCGCGGGCCGCACCGAAGCAAAACAAATCACGCTGTTTGACAGTGTCGGTTTTGCCATCGAAGACTTTTCAGCGCTGCGGTATATTCGTGACCAGCTGTTGCGCACCAAACAGTTCATGAATCTTGATATGATTGCTGACCCTGATGAACCGCGTGATCTCTATGGAATGATCTTGCGTGCTGCAAAAGCTTGAGGTTGCTATGGTTTGGTGATCGCATCTCGAGCCGAGCTAAACAGTCTTTTAATCTCGATTATTGTTTCAGTTGGTTGACAAAGAGGTCATTTTGAATTACCGAGTAATTAACTCGGGTATTATGATGACAATCCTTTTTAACGAAACCGCACCAACACTTTTTGATTACAAGCCAGAGCGCCTCGTGGTGACAGGCTATAGGTGCGCCATGGCCGGATATGAGCATGGCGATGCCGAGTGTTGGGACACCTTATGGCAGCACTATGTGGCCGATGGCGGCTTGGATTTTGCCCGTGATGTGATGGGAAGCTTGCAATATTGGGTGCGGAGTTTGCGCCAAGAAGCTGGAAACCGCACTTATTACCCTAATAGCTGCCGCATGGTTTGCCGTGACGAATGTTTGGTTTTGGCTTTGCTCTCTGCCAAACAATATGAAGACCACGACGTTGCTCAATTTGTGTTGCAGCAGCTTGTGCCAGAAAATGACAGCGATGCCCAAACTGTACTTGATGAGTCATTTGGAGATTTTGCTACAACGCTAGAACGCTGTGGCCAAAAGCTAATGGCAGTGCCTTTCCAAGTCATCCAATCTATCGTGCTTGAATGTCGTCACTGCCCGCGAAAACTATTGCAGTAATGTTCGAAATTAGCCGACCTTAAAAGCGCGTTTCAACTGGTTGAGCTGTGCATTGATCGGGCTGAGGTTTTCACTTTCGTCATTGTTCATCGCAGTGCGATTTAACATGCTGTCGAGCGTTTTAATGCGTTCAAGCAAGCGCAGCGAACGATCAGAGAGCGACTTCAAACCATCTGGCATTTGTTCGCCACCTTTCAGGTCGTGGCCTTTGCCAATTTCTGAAAGATTGATGCGGTGCTTTTCTTTGAAGGCTTCTTCGACGGACATTTCACGAGAAGCGATAGCGCGTTGCAGCAGCAGCCATGAGGCCATTTGCATGAGGCGGGTGGTGAGGCGCATGCTTTCGGTGGCATAGGCGATGGCGCCGGTACGGTCGAGCACACGAGCATCAACACGGCCTTCGCCGTCTAAATAGTTGGCAGTTTCTTCAACGAGGCCCATGCCTTCTTTAAAGGTTTTTTCAAATTGGTCTGAATTTGTGAATTTCGCCAGAAAATCAATGGTTCCAGAATTCACTGCCAGTTGTTCCCGCATACTTAATAGTCCCTTACTCACTCACTTAAAACTTTACCCACAGTGGCTACCTTGGTCCGAGACGCACGGTTCGTCAATATGGGTGCTTGTGGATTACGTGGAGCAAGTTTGAGGCCAGAAAAAAAGCCGCGAAATTCGCGGCTTTGAGTTTAAACAGGGAGGCGTCAAACAGAGTGGACAGATACCACTCGGAGAAACCCAGAAGATCTGGGATGATTCGATATGTAAACGTTAACACTTACCAAATGGTTAATTTTGGTTGCAATTTTAGTAAATTTTTTCATCAATTCTTAAAAAATGCAGCTGCTGCAGCCTTTCCGGCCTGTTTTTTCACAATCTCAGCGCGAATACGAAGAATCTCGGAGTCTAAAGTCGCAATGCGCTGTTCCAATTCGGCAATTGAAATTTCGTCCAGATTTTCGCCGATAACCATAGATGGCCTTGGGCGCGGTTCGTTTTCTAGGTCCATGGGAAGTGCTCCGTGCTATTCAAACAATAATGCACCAGTCCTGAATTGGTCACAAGCTTTTGAAAGGTGTTCGAGAATGAACCACATGAATGCGATTTCCATTATCGAACAAATGCTGGTTTGGGAACCCATGGTGCGGCCTGAAGCGGGCGACGGCCAGATTCTCATCAAAGTTGCGGCGGCGGGCGTTAACCGTCCTGATGTGCTGCAGCGCAAAGGTGGCTATCCGCCGCCTGCAGGTGCGCCGTTAACGCCGGGGTTAGAAGTGGCTGGTGAAGTGGTGACGCTAGGTGCGAGGGTGCAGCGCTATCGCCTGGGCGACGCTGTGTGTGCATTGGTGCCGGGTGGGGGCTATGCCGAGTATTGCGTAGCGGCTGAGGATAACGCCTTGCCAGTGCCAGCTGGTTTTTCGCTGATTGAAGCGGCAGCACTTCCGGAAACCTATTTTACCGTGTGGACCAATGTGT
This sequence comes from Hyphomicrobiales bacterium, assembly GCA_031423845.1. Taxonomy (GTDB): domain Bacteria; phylum Pseudomonadota; class Alphaproteobacteria; order Rhizobiales; family Aestuariivirgaceae; genus Aestuariivirga. Next base: position 44,201 of record JANPGD010000171.1, read on the forward strand.
TTCAACGCGGTGCCTTGAAAGCGGGCGAGACACTGTTGGTGCACGGCGGCTCCAGCGGCATTGGCACCACGGCCATCATGTTGGCCAAGGTCTTCGGCGCGAAAGTGATCGTCACTGCAGGGTCCGACGCCAAATGTTCTGATTGTTTGAGGTTGGGGGCCGACGTGGCCATCAATTATAAAGCCCAAGACTTTGTCGCCGAGTTCGAGCGCCTCTCACTAAAGGCCGATGTGATCCTTGATATGGTGGGTGGGGATTATGTGGCGCAGAATATGAAAGTGGCCGCCCTGCACGGACGCATCGTGCAAATTGCGTTTCAACAAGGATCAAAAATTGAAGCAGATTTTATGCCGATTATGTTGAAACGGCTCACCTACACGGGTTCAACTTTACGGCCGCGCAGTGTGGCCGAAAAAGCAATCATTGCGCGGGAGCTGGAAGAAAAAGTCTGGCCCTTATTGGCGCAAGGACAGTGCAAGCCACAGATTTTTAAAACCTTTGCTTTGGCCGATGCTGCTGCCGCTCATGCGCTGATGGAGTCCAGCGCTCATACCGGAAAGATTGTCCTGACAGTTTAAACGCGTTGCAAACGCAGATTGCACCCGCTATATAGGCGTTATTCCAGACATCGTTATGTCAAACAATACAGGGCCGGAATACGGTTCTGAAGGAGAAAAAAGCCATGTCCGCACCTCTGATGCCCAAAGCCACTGCCGTTTGGTTGGTTGAAAACACAGCCCTCACGTTCAAGCAAATCGCTGATCTTTGCGTGCTGCATGAACTTGAAGTGAAGGGTATTGCGGATGGTGATGTGGCCGCTGGCATTAAGGGCATGGACCCAGTGACAGCTGGACAACTCACCCGCGAAGAAATTTCCAAAGGTGAAGGCAATGCTGACTATCGCTTGACGCTTTTGGTCTCGAAAGTTGCCGTAAACGTAAAGCGCGCAACATCAGGCCCGCGTTACACACCCGTGTCACGCCGTGGTGATCGTCCAGATGCGATTATGTGGTTGTTGCGTTATCACCCTGAAATGCCAGACTCGGCATTGATGAAATTGGTTGGCACCACTAAGCACACGATCGCCTCGGTGCGGGACCGTGACCATTGGAACGCCAGCAACATTAAGCCAGTTGATCCAGTAACACTCGGCCTGTGTTCGCAGTTGGAATTAGATATGGCTGTTGCCAAGGCTGCATCAAAGGGCAAAAAAGTTATGCCGGATGCTGCTGCACCGCGTACACTTATTCCGGCATCTGAAGTTGCAGGCACTGCTGCGAATTTGGCAGCCCTTGCTGAAGTTGAGGCGGCGCGCGCTCTGGAAGCACAATCGGCAGCACCAACACGTGAAGATGATCAGAAGCAATATGATGCGGATTCCGTGTTTGCAAAATTGAAGAACATCAAGATCGAAAAGGATGACGAATAATGCGCATTCTCGTTGTTGGCTCCGAAGGAACGGTTGGTAAGGCTGCTATTTCCGGTTTCAGCAGCGGGCATGAGATTATTCGCGCTGGTCGTAAATCTGGTGATGTGACAGTTGACCTGATGGACGAAACATCGGTTGTTGCCATGTACCAAAAACTGGGCAAGGTGGATGCCGTTGTGGCCTGCACTGGACACTCTTATTTTGGTCCGGTGGCCACCATGTCGCCGACCCAATTTTTGGATGGTTTGAAAGATAAATTGATGGGCCAGATCAATCTGGTTCTGCTCGGTATGAATCACGTGAATGATGGCGGTTCGTTTACGCTTACTAGCGGCATTCTTTCGCGTGACCCTATTCGTCAAGGTTCCAATGCTGCAGCTACTGATGGTGCCGTGGATGGCTTTGTCATTTCCGCGGCTATCGAAATGCCGCGTGGCATTCGCATTAATGCTGTGAGCCCCGGCTTACTTGCTGATGCCGCACAAAAATATGATGGCTACTTCCCCGGCCATGATCCGGTGACCAACTATCGTGTGGGCATGGCTTATGCAAAGAGTGTTGAAGGTGCTGTGAACGGGCAGGTTATCTGCGTCGATTAATCAGCAGAGGGGTGGGTGCAGACCAATTTGCAAAAGCCCTTTGCACGTTAATGTGACAAATGTCGCGCGTTCGGGCCAGCAGATGATTCCTATAAGGATCGGTGTGGCAAAGCCTGAGATCATGTAATATACCAAATTGCGATTACTATCGGCGTCCCAGAAGCCGTTATCATCCCACTTGGCACCAATGACATGTTTTTCAAAATAGGTGTCATGGTGGGTTAGCGCATCATTTGCGAGATCAGCAATGATGCCACCCTCAAAAATCTGCTCCGGTGTTGATCTCAAATTGGAGCGTGCGAAATGCCCTGCGTATCCAATGCCGGTTCCAATCATGGCCGCAATCAGAACAAACATAATGTAAGTAAAGCCGATCATTGCGAGAGTATCGCTTATTCAGATTAAGAAAATCTAAGCGTTGCAGCGAACCGACGAGGGTTCCAAATACGTCTACTAATTTGGCGTCCGGTTGATGGGAGCCACATATTCATGGGTGTGGAAATTGCCGACGTCTGACTCCAACACGATATTGGCCATCGTCAAATGGCGAGGGCGGCTCAGCGCAAATAAAGCGGCCTCAACAACATCACGATTGGTGATGAGAGAATCAGCTTTTGGCACAACATCCCACTCGGCATTCAAGGGCGAAACATCTTTGATGAATGTGGGATAGAGGCCAGTGACGCGCACAGGGCGGCCCCGCAACTCTTGACGCAGCGCATCCGTCATACCCGTCTGCGCATGCTTGGACGCAATATAGGCCACGGATGCGCCCTGTAGAGGCGCATTGACCATGCCGCTGACAGAAACAACATTCATAATATCGCCAGCGCCTGAGGCCTCAAGCAGCGGCAACAACCCGCGTGTGAGAAGCAGCGTTCCCGTCACATTGCTGGCGATGGTGGTGGAGATGGAATAGGCATCATGGTCTGTCATGGAACCCGGCAGCCACTGCGCGGCGTTATTGATCAAAATATCCAGAGGCTGTTTTTCATCGCGCAGCTTTTTGGCATGCTGAGTGACTTCACCTGCGTCAGATAAATCCAAGCGCAAAGTTTCAGGCTTCACGCCTGTGCGCAAACGAATGGATTCGGCCAAGGCCTTAACATTCTCAGTGTTGCGCGCAGCCAGCGTGAGTTTGGCACCCTGATCGGCCAACACCACAGCAAATGCAGCACCAAGTCCACGACCAGCGCCAGTGATAAAAATATGTTTGTCTTTGAAGCTCATGGGCAAAGCCTAGCAGGCTTTTTTAGTTTCAGTAAGTGTCTGCTGCTGCAACACCGCGAGCAAAGAATGCGATGATGAGTGAGGCGACAACGGTCAACCCCAATGCCAACGGCAAAGTGCTGATTTGCGCTGCAAAGCCAATGAGCGGCGGACCCGCAAGAAATCCTGCGTAACCCAATGTAGTGACAGCGGCTATGCCACGGCCCGGTGCTGTTGGTTCTAACCTTCCACCGCCAGCAAAGAGCACCGGAGCCAAATTACCAACGCCAAGTCCTGCAAAAATAAAGGCAGCGAAAGTGAACCACGGCGTTGGCGAGACCAATGCTATGGCTGTGCCACTGGCTGCCAGAAGTGCGCTGATGGTGACCAATGTAACCGCACCAAATTTTTGCCGACACCAATCACCCGCTAAGCGGGTGACGGCCATTCCGCCTTGGTAAAAACCAAACGCCAACGCCGCAACCGTAATGTTGATCACAAATTTATCGCGCATCATTATGGCCGCCCAATCCATGATGGAGCCTTCAATCATTAGGGCAAGAAAACACAACAGACCGAGGCCTATGGTGGCTCTGGTGGGCATAGCAAAATGTGAACCAGAAAGGCCTTTGTCGGTCTCTGCGGATAGTAAAAACTGGCAGGCGAGGAGGTGGGCAACCAAAAACGCACAGCTGGTGATGATCACTTGATTTTGCGACCCAAATTTTTCAACCAAATAAGCGCTACCGAATGCCCCAATCATTGCACCAATGCTGAAAGCGCCATGGAGGCCCGACAAAATTGGTTTGCGTATGGCTTTTTCCACTGCAATGCCATGGGAATTCATACTCACATCCATGCTGCCGATGCCTGCACCCATGATTAAACCAAACACTACGAAACTCATAATCGTAGGCGCTAGGGTGGGCCCGTAAAATGACAAACCGAATAGAATTCCCGTCGCCAAAGTCATTCGCGCACTGCCGAAGCGATTGATCAGGGCTCCTGTGAAGGGCATGGCAATCACCGCACCGCCAGCGATGGCCAGCAATGCGAGGCCCAAAACCGCTGGGCCAACATCAAGCCTATCTTTCGCCAAAGGGACATGCGGAACCCAAGAACCAATGAGGATTCCGTGTAACAAGAAAATAATAAAAACGGCCCAGCGGGCGCGTGATGGCGAAGTTTGTGTCATTTCTGCCAAATAGCTTATATGCACCAGAATCGAAAGAGAGCTTTACGCATGACTGCATCGCCCCAAAGTAAATATGCCATTACCTTTGTGTTCATTACCGTGTTTTTGGACATGGTGGGGTTTGGGTTGATCATGCCAGTGTTGCCAAATCTGATTGAAGATGTGGGGCACATGGATGTGGCCAATGCATCGCTAATCGGCGGCTGGTTGTTCTTTGCATTTTCGGTGACGCAATTTTTGTTTGGCCCAACGATGGGTAATTTATCGGATGCCTTTGGGCGCAGGCCGCTGTTGCTTTTGGCCGTGGCGGGGCTTGGTGTTGACTATATGATTATGGCGCTTGCCCCTAATTTAACCTGGTTGTTTATCGGACGATTGTTCGCCGGATTTTGTGGCGCGTCCTATGTGGTTGCCAACGCTTACATCGCAGATGTGACCGCCCCAGAAAATCGTGCCAAGGCTTTTGGCATGATGGGGGCAGCTTTTGGTGTTGGCTTTGTGATTGGGCCTGCGATTGGTGGCTTACTCGGAACGTTTGGCCCGCGCGTGCCGTTTTTTGTGGCGGCAGGAGTTTCAGTTCTCAATTTAATTTATGGTTATTTCATATTGCCAGAGACTTTGGCACCTGCGCAGCGACGGTCTTTTGAGCTGGCAAGGGCTAATCCGCTGGGTACATTCAAAGTGTTTAGGACCTATAAAGGTGTGCTACCGCTCTGCGCCGTTTTCTTCATTTATGTCTTTGGCACTTCGGTCTATCCTGCGATCTGGCCATTCTGGGGTGTTGCAAAATTTGGTTGGAGTTCAGCCACTATCGGTCTTACCTTGGCCGCGTTCGGGATCATCAGCGCAGTGGTTCAGGGTGGCCTTACTGGCCCTGCTGTGAAAATTTTTGGCGAGTGGAAACTTGTGTTGATTGGCTTGATGATCGCGGTCATTTCAGCAACAGGCTATGGCCTTGCTTACAGTCTTCCGGTGGTCCTTGTCATGCTTTTCGTTCATGGACCAGAAGGGTTTGTGCCGCCCATGCTCACAGCGATGATTTCCAAAGAAGTGCCAGCTGATGCCCAGGGTGAAATGCAAGGCGGCATTGCCAGTGCGCAAAGCTTGGCCATGCTTTTGGGCACAGTCGTGTTCAGCCAAATCTTTGGATATTTCTTGAAACCCGAAGCGCCGTTTATCTCAACCGATATTGCATTCTTTGTCGCTGCCGCAATTTCGGCGGTGGCGCTGGTGTTGTTTTTAGTGAGTTCAAGACATCATTCTAAAGGAAATACGGCATGATTATTCACAGTGTTATTTTTAGTTTGAAACATGCGAAAGCTTCTGAAGCTGAGATTGATTTTTTGAAGGCTGCTGATATTTTAATTGGCATTCCCGGAGTTGAGAAATTTGAAAAGCTGCGCCAAGTGAGTGCCAAGAATGACCATGATTTTGGCTTCTCGATGAAGTTTGCAAATCAAGCAGCTTATGATCTTTACAACGCGCACCCAGATCACACAGCCTTTGTGCAAGGCCGCTGGATTCCGGAAGTGACGAAGTTTTTGGAAATTGATTATGTGGTTTTGAAGTGAGGCTTGCGGCTATTACTTATCTCGTTCGTGACTATGATGAAGCGATTTCATGGTTCACGTCGGCCCTCGAATTTTTACTGATCGAAGACTCCGATATGGGCAATGGTAAACGCTGGGTTCTGTTTGATGCTGCTGGCGTGCGGCTGCTGTTGTCAAAAGCTGACGGACCAGAGCAAATTGCATCGATTGGCAAAGCCGCTGGGGGTCGTGTGGCGTATTTTTTAAATACAGATAATTTCGTCCGCGATCATGCGCGAATGCTGACCGCGGGCGTTAAATTTAAAGAGCAACCCCGCCACGAACCTTATGGCACTGTGGCCGTATTTGAAGATCTCTATGGCAATGGTTGGGATCTTATAGAGCCCAAACCATGACCTCACGCGGCGATTTTAACTTGTCGCTCAACACTGGTGATTTCATCTTTAATCTTAAGTTTTCGACGTTTGATTTCAGCTAATTGTGAATCGGTCGTGGCCGGATGTGCGACCGCATCCGCTAGCTCTGTTTCCAAAGCACGATGTTTCGAGATGAGTTCGTTCAAGTGGTTTTTCAGGCTCATTCCAGTCTCCAGAGAGTTAAGGGAACCTACGCACAAACACGACATATGTTTGTATCAGTACGATGACATAGATTTGGGGGCTTGTCGATTGCTTCACAAGGGCATAGTTGATTTTTTGAAAGAGAATTTGGAAAAATTTAATGGACACGTTGCAGGAAGTTCAGCTTCGCGCGAAATTGCATAATTTTTATCAAGAGCATCGCGATCTTGACGAGGCCATTGCCGCTTTTGAAGCTTCAGGCCGGGCCGACACTTTGCAATTGCAAAGGTTGAAGAAAATGAAATTGGGCATTAAGGACAAGATCTTGCAGATCGAGAATATGCTCATTCCTGATATTATTGCGTGAAGAGAGTTGTAAAATTGACCACACCTGTCGCCATTATTATGGGTAGCCAATCGGATTGGGCGACCATGCGCCATGCCGCTGAAATTCTTGATGCGCTGGGTGTGGCCTATGAAGCGAAAATAATCTCTGCGCACCGAACACCGGAGCGGCTTTACGAATTTGCCCGTGGGGCCAAGGCTGCAGGGTTTAAGGTGATCATCGCAGGGGCTGGTGGTGCTGCGCATTTGCCGGGCATGACGGCGGCCATGACGATTTTACCGGTGTTTGGCGTGCCGGTTGAATCAAAAGCTTTGAGCGGGCAGGATTCGTTGTTGTCCATAGTGCAAATGCCGGGTGGGGTTCCGGTGGGCACGTTAGCAATCGGCAAGCCCGGGGCCATTAATGCAGGGTTGCTTGCAGCTTCGGTGTTGGCCCTGAATGATGAAGGTTTAGCTATGCGACTTTCGGCTTGGCGCGAAAAGCAAACAGCATCAGTTGCTGCTGTTCCGAAAGACGAATCGTGAGCGCCCTTCCTCCAGGATCAACCATCGGTATATTGGGTGGCGGGCAACTGGCGCGGATGTTGGCGCTGGCCGCTGGCAAGCTTGGATTGAACTCACATATTTATGCACCAGAGAAGGATAGCCCTGCATTTCAGGTTTCTGCGGCTCACACCATAGCGGCCTATGAAGATGAGGCGGCGCTGGCCGCCTTTGCTGCGTCTGTGCAGGCTGTTACCTATGAGTTTGAGAATGTTCCGGTGGCTGCTGTGAAGTTTCTCGAAGCTATGGTTCCGGTGCGGCCTGGCTCTAAAGCTTTGGGTGTTGCGCAAGACCGGATCGCCGAGAAAACGCTGGCTCGTCAAATGGGGGCAATGACGGCGGAATTTGCGGAAGTGAACTCGCTGGCCGATTTAAATGCCGCCGTGGCCCGCATTGGCCTTCCCGCCGTGCTCAAAACGACGCGAATGGGTTATGATGGCAAGGGGCAAGCCAAGATTATGTCCCTTGCAGATGTGGAGCCTGCTTGGGCCGCTATGAAGAATCAACCATCGATTCTGGAGAGCTTCGTCAATTTCCGCATGGAAATGTCGGTTATCTGCGCTCGTGGACTGGATGGTGGCTTTGCTGCCTATGAACCAACCGAAAATATCCACCGCAATCACGTCCTCCATACCTCGACGGTTCCAGCCAATATTGACGCCACGCTGGCCGCTGAAGCTGTGTTTGTGGCGCAGCGCATGGCAGAGACCTTGGATTATGTGGGTGTGATGGGCGTAGAGTTTTTTGTCTCCGATGACGTGATTTATGTAAATGAAATTGCGCCACGCGTGCATAATTCCGGCCATTGGACGCAAGATGCCTGTGTTATCAGCCAGTTTGAGCAACATATGCGCGCCGTCGCTGGCTGGCCGCTGGGAGCCACTACCAGGCATTCTGATGTGGTGATGACCAATTTGTTGGGCGATGAGATTAGCCAGTGGCGAGTGCTTGCCGCCCAGCCTAGAGTGGGGGTTCATGTTTACGGAAAGGCGGATGCTCGGGTTGGCCGCAAAATGGGACATTTTAACAGGATAACCCCTCGACAGGGCTAGTCCCCTGTGATAGGGACTCCGCCAACTTGGGGCTTTAACGGCCCTTTTTATTCGATTTAACCCTTTTTAGAGTTCGAGGTTTTTCTTGCAAGTTATCGTTCGTGACAACAATGTTGATCAAGCCCTTAAGGTTCTCAAGAAGAAGCTTCAACGTGAAGGCATCTTCCGTGAAATGAAAATGCGCGGCGCTTTTGAAAAGCCATCCGTAAAGCGCGCCCGTGAGCAAGCTGAAGCTGTACGCCGTTCGCGCAAATTGGCTCGCAAGAAGTTGCAACGCGAAGGCCTGTTGCCAATGCCAAAGAAAATCGAAAAGCCTAAGCGCTTCGGTGGTGGAGCTGGCGGCGGCGGTGCTGGTTTCTAAGGGTTAGAGTTTTGAGAAAGCCGCTGAGTGATCAGCGGCTTTTTTGTTTTGGAATGTTTTGGCTGAATCATTAGATTGGACTCTAAACCAAAGGAAACTTCGCCATGACTCGTGTTCCCTATGATCCTTCTGTCGAAGGCGCAAAAATGGATTTTAGTCAGGCGCTTTCATATTCTGAATATCTTGGGCTCAATCAGGTTTTGAATGCGCAGTTTCCGCGTTCGACGGCGCATGATGAATTGCTCTTCATCATTCAACATCAAACCTCTGAATTGTGGATGAAGCTGGCGCTGCATGAACTCAACGAAGCACGAGAACTCATTCGAGCAGATTCATTGCAGCCAGCCTTTAAAATGCTAACACGTGTGGCGCGCATTTTTGAACAGTTGAATTCCGCGTGGGATGTTCTGCGCACCATGACGCCTGGTGAGTACACTCAATTTCGTGAATCGCTTGGGCCTTCGTCGGGGTTCCAATCTTATCAATATCGGCTGATTGAATTTCTGGCCGGAAATAAAAATGAGGCTATGCTGCGCCCACATGAACACGACAAAATTAAACACGAACACTTGTCACAAGTTTTACAAGAACCAAGCCTATATGATGAAGCATTGCGCTTATTGAAGCGGCGAGGTTTCGCGATAGAAGTTGCGGCGTTGCAAAGAGATTTTTCACTGGCCTATCAAACTTCAGACACCGTAATGGCCGCGTGGGCTGAGGTTTACAAAAATCCATCCCAGCATTGGGATCTTTATGAACTTGCTGAGAAGCTTGTCGATTTTGAAGACTATTTTCGGCGCTGGCGCTTCAACCATGTGACCACGGTAGAGCGCGTAATAGGCTTTAAGCGCGGCACTGGTGGCACAGGCGGCGTTTCATATCTCCGGCGTATGTTGGAAGTGGTTTTGTTTCCAGAGCTTTGGCAGGTGCGAACGGTTTTGTAGTCACGTGTGGGATTATCATTTCGCTTTTTCAAACTTCAAAACACCAACCACTTTAATATCGCTTCCGCCATCGCGCGGGTGATTGATGCCATTGGCCACTTGCACTTCCGCAAAATCAAACGGACTCAGACCTTCGAGGCAGGCCACGTTAATTCCGAATTGGTCTGGATTGGATCGGCGTTGATGATGAGTGTGGATACCGCAAATGCTGCAAAAATAATGCTTCGCTGTGTTTGTGTTGAATTGATAAACGCGAAGTTTGTCTTCACCAGCTAGAAACTTCATCCCCTCTAAATTTGCTGAAACAGCAATTGAGCCGCGCATGCGGCAATAGGAGCAGTTACAACGCCGCGCTGTGTTTAATCCATCTGTGAGTTCGACTTCAAACCTTACGGCCTGACAATGACAAGCGCCTTGGCGTTTGTCGGTCACTTCCCAGCCTGATCCAACACTGCCCTAATCTGCGGCAACAAATCGGCGTTGCCAGAAATATAGCCACCACTGAATAGCGGGTTTGCTTCACCCTTTATCCCCACCACAAAGCCTCCTGCTTCGCGGATGAAGAGAACGCCTGCGGCCATGTCCCAAGCTTTTAGGCCGTTGCACCAAGCGCCGTCTAAGCGGCCCATCGCGATGTAGGCCATGTCCATAGCGGTTGAGCCAAGTGCTCGGATGCCGGAGGTTTTCACCTGCATCAAATCCATTTCGGCGCGGTGTTGGGCGTGATCGCCCTTACTGCGGCCTGGCAAGCACGTGCAGACCAGTGAGTCGATCAAATCACGGCGCTGGGCCACACGCATGCGCTTATTATTCACAAAAGCGCCGGTGCCTTTTTCAGCGTGGAACAGCTCATCGGTTATGGGGTTATAGGTGACACCCGCCACGATCTCGCCTTTGCGCTCTAGGGCGATGGTGATTGCGAACATGGGCAGGGCGTGCATGTAATTAAATGTGCCATCAATCGGGTCGATGATGAAGCGGTGATCTGGATCGGTGCCTTTATATTCGGCTATTTCTTCGCCCAAGATGCCATAGCTAGGGCGAGCTTTACCTAATTCTTCACGCAGCACCTGTTCGCAACGCTTATCAGCATTGGTCACAAAATCGCCCGGGCCTTTGACTGAGATTTGCAGATTGGTGACTTCGCCAAAATCACGCTGCACACCACGGGCGGCTTTGCGAACGGCGGCGATCATCACTGTCATTATAGGCGTATGGCTCACGGGTCTGGGTCTCTCTGCATTGTGCGAGCGCGGGGCTTAGCAAGGAAAGGGGAGGATGGGTAGGGGGCTTATTCGCCCATCGCCTTCGCCAAGTTTTCCAATCTACCCGCAGCCAATTCCAACTGGTGGCTGAGATTTGTTTCCAAGGTCTTGATCTGGGTCTGTGCTGTGTTGCGGCTTTCACGGAGGCCATTCACCTGATCTTCCAGCGCTTCGATTTTGTGGATGGCTTCGCTCAAGCGATCAGCCACCATGAGGCCGCTCATCACCAACAGGCGAATGTCGCCGATGGAACCCACACTGGATTTAATGCGGGCAACTTCGGTGTCGAGAAGCCTTGCCAATTCACGCAGGTGCTCTTCCTCGCCATCGGGGCATTGCATGGTGTAGGGGCGGTCTGCGACTGTGACGACAACATTGGCCATGATCTATGCTCCGCTGTTTGAGTGGAGAACGGAACGGATGCGGCCCACGGCCGTATCAATCTTGCCAGCGGCCTGCTTGCTGGTGTCCACCAGTTCAGCGGCTTTTACGCGCACTTGATCAAGCTCTTTGTTCAATCGCAATTGGTCGCGCTGGATGGAAACAGCGTCAGTCTCAACAGCTTTTAAGCGTTTGGTTTCATCGATGTTGATTTTCATTGCAGATTCGAATTTGTTCAAAGCCTGCTCAAATCGAGCAAATGCTCCATCAAGTTTGTTAATTTCTGCCATTTTAGCCCCTCATCGCAAATCGCCGCGCCTTGCGTGAAATTTCCTTTTAGCACAACTCTTTGCTTCGCATAGATGATTCTTTGGTTGCGTTAAGTTGTCCAAGCCTGTGATTGACACTCCTGATTGACAGGGCCGTACGCGGTGTTATCAGAAGTCAATATCAACGCTCCTTAAAATGCAGGATTAAACATGACCGATGTTTCCCCCCGTATGATGGCCAATGCCATTCGCGCCCTTTCCATGGATGCTGTGCAGAAAGCCAATAATGGTCATCCTGGTTTGCCGATGGGGGCTGCTGATGTTGCCACTGCACTTTTTAAGGATATCTTGAAATTTGATGCATCAGCGCCGCATTGGCCGGACCGTGATCGGTTTATTCTTTCCGCAGGCCATGGTTCGATGCTGCTTTATTCATTGCTGCATCTCACTGGTTATAAAGACATGACCATTGAGCAGATTAAGAATTTCCGCGAATATGGTTCCATTACTGCGGGCCACCCTGAATATGGCCATGCCACGGGAATTGAAACCACAACAGGCCCACTGGGTCAGGGCATTGCCAATGCGGTGGGCTTTGCCATTGCTGAGCGCCATTTGAATGCGCGCTTTGGTGATGATCTGGTCAACCATAAAACTTATGTGTTGGCGGGTGATGGTTGCTTGATGGAAGGCATTTCCCAAGAGGCCTTGTCACTGGCGGCGCATTTGCGTTTGAAGAACTTGATTGTGATGTGGGATGACAATGGCATCACCATTGATGGCAAAGTGGGCCTCGCTGATTCAACGGACCAATTACAACGCTTTGCAGCTTCGGGCTGGAATGTGGTGCGGGTTGATGGCATGGACCAGAATGCTGTCTATCAAGCTTTGAATACTGCTCAACATGCTGATCGCCCGAGCATGATTGCCTGCCGCACGATTATTGGTTTTGGTGCCACCAACAAGCAAGGCACCAAAGGGGTTCATGGTTCACCTTTGGGGGCTGATGAAATTGCAGTGGCACGCAAAGTGTTGGATTGGGAGTCTGCGCCATTTGTTATTCCAAAGGACATTGCGTCAGCGTGGAAAGCTGTGGGATCAAAAGGCAAATCGGCGCGTGAAGCTTGGGAGGCGCGGCTTGCGGCTTCGCCCCACAAGGCTGAATTCAAGCGTGTCATGTCTGGCGAATTGCCGAAGAATTTTGATGCGACGATTGCGGCTTACAAAAAAGCTCTTGCTGCCAAGCCGCCAGAAGTGGCCACCCGCAATTCATCGCAAGATGCTTTGAATATCATCAACCCGGTGGTGATTGAGGCGATTGGCGGCTCGGCTGATTTGACGGGTTCAAACAACACCAATTCCAAAGACATGAAAATTTTCGACGCTAGCAATTATGGCGAGCGCTATATCCATTTCGGCATCCGTGAACATGGCATGGCCGCAGCCATCAATGGCATGGCGCTACATGGCGGCGTTATTCCTTATGGCGGCACGTTCTTCTGCTTTACGGATTATTGCCGCCCGTCCATTCGCTTGGCTGCGCTGATGGGTATCCGCTCGATCTTTGTGATGACGCATGATTCAATTGGTTTGGGTGCCGATGGTCCAACCCATCAACCGATTGAACATCTGGCTTCGCTGCGCGTGATGCCAAATCTTTTGGTGCTGCGCCCATGCGATGCTGTTGAAACGGCTGAGTGCTGGCAGATTGCATTGGAATCAATGAAGACGCCATCGATCTTGGTGCTCACCCGGCAGAAGACGAAGGCTTCGCGGTTGACCTATTCTGCAAAGAATTTATGCGCGCAGGGTGCCTATGAAATTGCGCCATCAGCCAAAAAAGCCAAGGCGGTTATTTTTGCCACGGGCTCAGAAGTTGAAATTGCCATCGCTGCAAAAGCCACGCTCGACAAGAAGGGCATTCCCACCCGCGTTGTGTCCGTGCCTTCGATGGAATTGTTTGAGCGCCAGAGCAAGGCTTACAAAGCCTCAATTCTCGGCACCGAAAAAATCCGCATCGCTGTGGAAGCAGGCGTTCGCACCACGTGGGACAGGTTCATCGGCGTGGATGGCCACTTCATCGGCATGAGCAGCTTTGGGGCAAGCGCACCGGCTGAAGTGTTGTATGAAAAGTTTGGCATTACGGCCAAGGCTGTGGTGAAGGCTGCGGGGAAGTGAACGATTTTGTTGATCACTGCCAACTAGACTCATTTTTACATGTGGTAGATTTAATCTCGATTTGAGTTGGTGCGATTGGAAAGTTCAGAAAAGTTGCCTGCAGTAGCCGCCAAGGACTTAGAGGACAAAAGCTCTCTGGGTGCCGTTGAAGCTGCGCAGAGACCTCCCTCGAGTTGGGCTCAATGGATTTCAGCTATATCATCTCTGGCCGCAACTACTGTAGCTGTGTGGGCAATTTTTTTCTCACCTGCTTCTCACACTGTCGTAGATTTTCTTCAATCTGAACTGACACTGCGCAACAGCAAAATTAGTGAGCTTGAACAAGCGTCTGGAGATCTTCGAACCGAAATTGCGGCTCGACAAATTGAGTTGAATGACCTCCAGACAAAAATCAACTCGGCAACTTCGGACGCAAAACAACTTGCCGACCAAAATAAGTCTCTCCTAGGCGAAAGTGAGGGCCTTAAATTGGAAATTGAAAATCAGAAATCTGATCTAGAGGAGTATGCCAAGTCTTATGAAGCGCTAAGATTGAAATTCGTGGCTGGCAAATTTTACGCCATGATGCAGGGATCGATTGTTTCGACTGAAGCATTTCGAATGACTGGAGTGGACGATTTTCCACTACGTAGAGTAAATGTTTGGGGTGACTACCTGAAGTTTGTCCAAAATAGTTTGCCAAAGTTGAGTGGCGAAGAGAGGAAAGTTGGAGCAGAAATAGTTAGAAGGTTCATTCGACAGTGCAAGTCTGTAGGTGATGTAATGATTACGGTTGGTCCGGTGAGTTCCCCTGCGCCACCCTACAAACTCAGTAATTATTATAAACTTTCATCTGCTGAACAATCAAAGCTTGAAAAAGACTATGAATCTAAGCTGCAATCATTTCAGGCTCAGGCTGATATTCAGATTGGTAAGGTTTTTGAAATCGAGCACAAAATTCAAAACTGCATGCAATCATTGAACTAAGGTAATAACTTATACCTCAATTGGCTCGGCGTACGATCACCCCCACCTCAATTTTCACCTTCAGCGCCCGCATCACGGCGGCGATTGTTTCGAATCTGGGCTTGGCACCGGGGGACAATGCTTTGTAGAGGCTCTCGCGGCCCAAGCCAGAATCCTTTGCTACTTGCGCCATGCCGCGTGCTTTGGCTACATCGCCTAATGCTTTCAACAACACATCTGAGTTTTCATCCTGCGCGGCCTCTGAAAGATAAGCAGCGATGACAGTTTCATTGTCGAGGTAATCTGAAACATTGAAAGTTGAGTAAGTTACTTTTGAATTCTTTTTCATTGCAAATTTCCTTTTAGGTCTCGCGCCATATCTTTGGCGCGTTTAATATCTCGTTTTTGACTGGCCTTGCTGCCACCACAGAGCAGAACATAAATCGCTCCACCTCGGCGGATAAAATAGACCCTGTACCCCTGACCATGGTGAACGCGCATTTCTGAAATACCTTCGCCAACAGGTTCGCAGTCGCCGAAATTACCTAACTCGGCGCTAGCAATGCGACGCAGGATTTGTGCTTTCGCAATGTCGTCAGTGAGCGATCTCAACCAAGAGGAAAACACAGATGATTGGATCAAAGTGTTCATAGGGAGTTTGTATCCAAGTAGATACGAATCGTCAAGTGGCAATCATATAATTTCTGGCTTCCATCCCGCAAGACTTTGATGTACGCCCCTCATTCAACAGTAACCCTCACCCTGAGGTGCGCCGCTTCTTTGCGGGGCCTCGAAGGGTGAGCCGTGGAATGTGTCGTCATCCTTCGAGGCTCGCAAGCGCTCGCACCTCAGGATGAGGGCTGAAAAATATGGGCTCTCACTTCAGGATGAGAGCTGAAAACGAACAGGAAATTGCGATGCCGAATTTTAGAACTCTCGATGATGTTAATGTTTCCGGCAAACGTGTGGTGATCCGCCTTGATCTAAACGTGCCGATTGCTGATGGTGTGGTGACGGATACCACGCGCATTGACCGAGTGGTGCCTACGCTGAAGGAACTTCTTTCAAAGGGTGCTGCTGTCATTATCCTCGCGCATTTTGATCGGCCTAAGGGCAAGGTGGTTCCAGAGATGTCTTTGAAGCCTGTGGCTCCGGCGCTTGAGAAAGCGCTTGGCCACACTGTGCACTTCCATTTTACCGATTGGCAATCAGCACCGCGTATTCATGCCAAGGCTGGTGATGTGATTTTGATGGAAAACACGCGCTATCATGGTGGTGAAGAAAAGAATGATGCGGGCTTTGCCAAAATGCTGGCGGGGCTTGGTGATATTTTTGTGAATGATGCTTTTTCGGCTGCTCACAGAGCGCATTCATCGACTGAAGGCATTGCCCATCTCATTCCGGCTTATGCTGGCCGCGCCATGGAAGCTGAGCTTAAAGCTCTGCAAGCGGCGCTCGAAAAACCTGAACGGCCACTGGTTGCTGTGGTGGGTGGCGCAAAGGTTTCAACCAAGTTAGATTTGCTCGGCAATCTCACAGGCATTGCCAACACCATTGTGATTGGTGGCGGCATGGCCAATACGTTCTTGGCAGCACAGGGCGTGAATGTTGGGAAGTCGCTTTGCGAGCATGATCTCATTCCAACCGCGATTGAAATTATGGCTCGCGCTAAGGCGAAGAATTGCACCTTGCTATTGCCGATTGATGCCGTGGTTTCAAAAGAATTCAAAGCGGGTGCCGCGAACCGCGTTGTACCTGTAACTGAAATTGCCGCCGATGAAATGATGTTGGATGTGGGGCCTGCTTCGATTGCCGCTGTGAACAAAGCTTTCGATGCAGCAAAAACTGTGGTGTGGAATGGCCCGTTTGGTGCCTTTGAAATTCAACCCTTCGATAAAGCCACAGTGGCGACTGCGCAACACGCAGCGGCTCTCACCAAGGCTGGCAAACTGGTGACGGTGGCTGGTGGTGGCGACACTGTATCGGCTCTCAATCACGCAGGCGTTGCTGATGATTTTACTTACATCTCGACAGCGGGTGGGGCATTCCTTGAATGGCTTGAAGGTAAAGAACTTCCAGGCGTTGCAGCGTTGACGGTGAAATAATTTATGACACAATTTTATCTTGTTGCGCCCAACGAACTTGCTGCCGCTGATATTATTGCCTGTGCCACAGCTGCTTGCGCCGCTGGCGAATGCACCAGCATTATTGTGCCAGAAACCGTGAAGACCGAAGACGTGGCAGCGTTACAGGCTTTAGGTCTTGCGGTGTTTTTACAAGATGTAGAACCGCGCATTGTCAGCCGCCTTCGTGCTGATGGTTTGCATATCAATTCAATGGAACATGCCATTGTGGATTTACGCATGTCATTACCACGCGACGCGATGGTTGGGGTTGGCTGTGGGGTTTCACGTCATGCCGCCATGGAAGCCTCGGAGCAGGGCGCTGACTATATCGCATTCACGCAGAAAAAGCAGACGGTTGGTGAACCGCTGATTAAATGGTGGAATGATATTGCTGAGATTCCATCTGTGCCGTTTGATGCTGTGACAGTTGAAGACCTCGCCATATTGTTGCCGCAGAAGCCAGACTTTATCAGGCCAACTGATGCAATGTGGGCAAGCCCTGCAGATGCGGCCCGGGTGATCAAGGAATTTTCGGCCAAATTTATATGAAGAAATTTTTGCTATTTGCAGTGTTGCTTTCGTCTTTGGCTTTGCCTGCTTGGGCCGATGCTACGTTTGATGAAGCCATGGCATTGTTTGATGACGGCAATTATGCAGAGGCCTTACCCATTGCCCAAGATTTTGCGGGCAAGGATGATCAACGCGCCATGATGATGTTGGGTAGTATTTTTCAAAAAGGTTTGGGTGTGGATGTTGACGCCAAGCAGGCGCAGTTTTGGTTTAGCAAGGCGGCCGACAAAGGCAATGTGGATGCTCAATTTGCGCTCGGCATGTTGTTGCTCGATGGCTCCTTGGGCGCTGCCAATATTGTAGAAGGTGCGCCAATGCTGGAAAGGGCTGCTAATTCTGGCAATGCACAGGCGCAATATAATATGGGCCTGTTTTACAGTGGCATTTATAATAATCCTCCAGCGTGGCAATCGGCTTCTGAGTGGTTTCAAAAAGCGGCTGATCAAGGGCTTGCCGATGCACAGTATAACTTAGCGCTGCTTTATTTAGATGGGCGTGGCGTGGAAAAAAATACGGTGATGGCAGCTCAAATGTTTTCAAAAGCCGCCGTGCAAGGCATGCCCGATGCAGCACTTGAATATGGCGTATTGGTGTTCCGCGGTGAGGGTGTTCAGAAAGACGAAAAGCTGGGCGCTAAATGGCTGCTGATCGCGGCCAATCACGGCAATGCGGTTGCCATGAACCGCGTGTCGAAACTTTATGCCACGGGTCTTGGTCTGGAGCCTGATGGCATTGAGGGTGCGAAGTGGAATATTTTGGCCAAGGCGGGTGGCCGCGCTGATACTGCTTTGGATGAAGCCATGACGAAGATGACGCCGGAAGATTTGAAACAAGCACAAGGCAGGGCCGCAGCGTTTAAGCCCATGGCTGTTGAAATTAAGTGAAAGTTCTGAACAGGTCGGTTCGCGCCATTAAAAATTTGGCTGAGTTGCAAGCAGCAGGTTTGGTCAACTCCGCGCAAAAGTCTGAACTTATCCCTGTGGTTGAAAACTTTAACATGCGCCTCACACCGCATGTGCAAAGCCTCATTGAAGCAAACGATGTGAGCGATCCGATTTACGCTCAATATGTGCCAAGTCTTTCTGAGCTGCTTGAAACGCCCGGCGAATTGGTCGATCCCATTGGCGATGATGTCCATGAAAAAGTTAAAGGCATTACCCATCGTTATCCGGACCGCGTGTTGCTCAAAGCCACGCTCACCTGTCAAGTCTATTGTCGGTTTTGTTTCCGTCGTGAAAAAGTGGGGCAGGTTGATGAGGCTTTGAATTCGGATGAGATTGCAACAGCAATTGCTTACATTCGTAACACCCCAGAAATTTGGGAAGTGATCCTTTCTGGTGGAGATCCATTGGTCATGTCAGATCGACGCTTAGCGCTGATTGTGGCCGAACTTTCAGATATTGCGCATGTGCAGGTGATCCGCATTCATACACGCGCACCCGTTGCTGATCCGGCGCGGATTAGCGATGGGTTGATTTCAGCGCTCAAAGTGCGGCCCGCTGTTTATGTGGTCGTCCACGTTAATCATCCTCGAGAAATTTCGGAGGAAGTGAAATTGGGTTTTGCCAAAATGGTGGATGCAGGCATTCCTCTATTGTCGCAAAGCGTATTGTTGAAGGGTGTCAACAACTCTGTTGAAACCCTCAGTGTATTGATGAAAATGTTAGTGGCCTTGCGGGTAAAGCCCTATTATCTCCACCATCTTGACAAGGCTAGGGGCACCGAACATTTTCGTTGTTCTATCGCTGAAGGTCAAAAGCTGATGCTGGGATTGCGGGGCAATCTTTCAGGCTTGTGTTTACCAACCTATATGCTGGATATTCCCAGCGGCTTTGGGAAGGTGCCGATTGGGCCTGTTTATATCGAGCAGGATGGAAATGGGGCCTTTGTGGTTACAGACTTCCGGGATGGCACACATGATTATGTGGATTGTCTATCGATTCTTTAACGGCTCCGCTTACTGCATTAGTTTGATCAATTCATAGCAGGAAAAAGAGAGGTCAATTTTTCTCTGGAAAGCCTTGACTTTTAACTAATAAGATATATCTTAATAGTTATCTAAAGATAGCAATGAAAGGAATATCGTATGTTTAGAGGATTTAGAGAGCGTGTTCAGTTTGGCCGCGAAGGCGGACCTGAAATGGAGCATGAGTGCGGCCCGCGTGAGCGCGGTGGCGGGATTGGTCGTGGATTTGGCGGCTTTGGTCGCAGCCCTGGTGGATTTGGAGGCAGAGGTCCAAGGATGTTTGGGCCCGGTGATTTACGGCTTGCGTTGCTTGCCTTGATTTCTGAGAAGCCGCGCCACGGCTATGATCTCATTCGTGCTATTGAGGAAAAGTTCGGCGGTGCTTATGCACCAAGTCCTGGTGTGGTCTATCCGACCCTCACCTTGTTGGTTGAGCAGGACTATTTGAGCAGCGAAGATGTGAATGGCGGCAAAAAGCTCTACACTATCACAAATGAAGGCTTGGCATTTCTCGAGCAAAACAAGGATGCGGTTGATGGCGTAAAAGCTCGGATGGATTTGGCAGCGCAGGCGCTGAATAATCATTCAACTCCGAACATGGTGCGTGAGGCTTTTCATACGCTGCATCACGCTTTGCATATTGGACGAGGTGCGTGGACGGAAGAGGAAGCGACTCGCGTTCGTGGTGTTCTGGAAAAAGCGGCGCGGGATATTGTTGGCGGTCGCGGCCAAGCTTGAACGAATATACGTAGGTCGCGCGCGATTTCCAGCGCGGACTGAATTTGATGAGCAAATTAGAACTAAGCTTTGCGGCGAAAAAATGCGGGGAGTTTTGCTTCGCCAGCTTCGGCCAATTTGCGCGCAATGGAGGTGGCTTTTTCAAGTTGGCCCATTTCCAAAGCTGCAGTTGCAGCACCGCTCATATCTGTGAGCGTAGCAATTGATGCGAATAACCTGCCGGTTGGTGCTGAGTCAGCCAAGGATTTAACCTTTCGTAAGGCGTTGGCGCCACTGTTGCCAAAGCTCTCGCCGTCAAACGAGAATGATTCTGCTGTTGCCATCTTGAAACTCATAGTTTTACTCCACACACACACTTAGAATGCCTGAGGATGGTGGGTTAAGGTTAAAACGACGTTAAAGCGCGGCGCTTGTGCCAGGCCTGCCAACTTGGCTATATGCTCGCCTATTAGACTATAAACGACTTCGGAGTTTCCATGGCTGGCCATTCACAATATAAAAACATCATGTTCCGCAAAGGAAAGCAGGACAAACTTCGCTCCAAGATATTTTCAAAACTGGCCCGAGAAATCACAGTTGCCGCTAAAGCCGGCGTGCCTGATCCTGCTGCCAATGCGCGTCTGCGTTTGGCTATTCAAAACGCGCGGGCTGAAAACCTGCCGAAAGACAATATCGAACGCGCCATCAAAAAAGCGGCGGGTTCTGATGAAAGCAACTTCGATAATGTGCGCTATGAGGGCTATGGCCCGGGTGGTGTGGCTATCATTGTGGAAGCACTCACTGATAATCGCAATCGCACGGCTTCCAACGTGCGTTCCTCCTTCACCAAAATGGGTGGGCATTTGGGCGAAACCAATTCCGTGTCGTTCATGTTCGCCCATGTGGGTGAAGTGACTTATCCGCTGGCCAAAGCAACAGCGGATGCCATGATGGACGCGGCCATTGAAGCAGGCGCAGATGATGCCACTTGCGATGAGACATTGCACTCCATCATTTGTTCGTTTGAAGGTTTGAATGATGTTGCGGCCGCACTGGCGGCAAATTTTGGTGAAGCGCAAAGTGTGAAAATGATTTGGAAACCCAATGTGATGGCTCCGGTTGATTTTGAAAAAGCTGAAACTTTAATCAAGCTCGTTGAGTTGCTGGATGAGGATGACGACGTGCAAGTGGTGTTCAGCAATGTGGATATTCCTGATGATGTGATGGCCAAGCTCTATCCGGAAGAATGAGTGCAGTTCGCATCATTGGCATAGACCCCGGCCTGCGGCACACCGGCTGGGGCATTATTGAGGCCGAAGGTTCGCGAATTTCCTATGTGGCTGATGGCGCTGTGCACTCGGTGAATGAAGACGACTTGGCCGTACGGCTGCTACAAATTCACCAACAAATTTTGGCGGTGCTGGATGAGTTCAAGCCCGATGAAGCAGCGATTGAAGAAACCTTTGTGAATAAAGATGCGCGCGCCACTTTAAAATTGGGACAGGCCCGCGGAGTTGTGATGTTGGCTCCGGTGTTGCGCAAAATTGGTGTTTCAGAATATGCGCCCAATGTGATCAAGAAAACTGTGGTCGGCAATGGCCATGCCGAAAAGGACCAAGTGAAAGATATGGTCAAAATTTTGCTGCCTCGGGCAGAATTAAAAACGGCGGATTCAGTGGATGCATTGGCCATCGCCATTTGTCATGCGCAGCATCGCGGCTCTCGCAAGCTACAAGAGATTCTTGATCGTTCTTGACTTGTTCTAAGTTTTGCGATAAGTAATACTTAGAGGTATTACCATGCGCGTGACCAGTAAAGGCCAAGTGACCATTCCAAAAGCGGTGCGGGACAAACTGGGTATAACGCCCGGCACGGATGTTGGCTTTTCTGAGGAGGGGGCTTTGATTGTGATGAAGCAAGATGAAGTCATTCAAGGCGAAAGCCGTGGAGAGAGAATTGCGCGGAAGTTGCTTGAGTATGGAAGACTGGCTCGCAAAGAAGGTTGGCTGAATGATTTGACGACTGACGAGATTATGGAAATGACGCGAGGACCGCGTGATGAACGCAACTCTAGTTGACTCCAACATTATTCTTGACGTGATCAAAGAAGACCATGTTTGGGGTCTGTGGTCTTTTCGTCAAATTGTGGCGAGTGCCAATATGGGCGCGGTGTTTGTCAATCAGGTTATTTATGCTGAGGTGGCAGCTGGTTTTGAAATGCAACATGACTTGGCGAGTTTTTTGAAAAACATTGAAATTGAATTCGTTGATTTGCCATGGGACGCTGCTTTTTTAGCGGGACATAGACATTCACACTATCGGCGCAATGGTGGTTCACGCGAGCGCACATTGCCAGATTTTATGATAGGGGCACATGCTTTGGTTAAAAAGTTTCGTTTGATAACACGAGACGTGCAACCGTACCGCAGTTACTTTCCAACTCTCGAACTTATCGCACCGGACACGCATCCATGAGAAGACTGGCATGATTGGAAAACTCAAAGGCAGAATTGATTCTGTTGGCGCTGATTGGCTAATGATTGATGTGGGCGGTGTGGTTTATTTTGCCTCCTGCTCTGGCCGCACGTTATCAGCACTGCCGCCCATTGGTGAGTTTACTGAAATTTGTACTGAGATGTTGGTTTCGCAAGACAACATACGTCTGGTTGGTTTTTCGGGCATGTTGGAAAAAGAATGGTTCCGACTTTTGCAAACAGTGCAAGGGGTGGGTGCGCGGGTGGCGCTGGCGATTTTGTCGGTGTTGTCGCCACATGAATTGGCTTCAGCCATAGCCCTGCAAGATAAAGCCATGATCGGGCGCGCCAATGGCGTGGGCAAGAAATTGGCTGAGCGCATTGTGCTGGAATTGAAAGACAAGGTGCCAGCGTTTTCAGGTGCGGATTTTGGTTTGGGGCAGGTGGCTGCGGAATTATCTGCGGCAAAGCCTACAGCGGCAACCGACGCGGTTTCAGCGCTGGTAAATTTGGGCTATGGCCAATCCCAAGCGGCGCAGGCGGTGAGTGCGGCGATTCGGAAGAGCGACGATGATTTGCCGACGGAGAAATTGATCCGTGCCGCGTTGAAAGAGTTGGCATTGGGATGACAACTGAATCTGTAAGTGTAAAATCTTGGGGTGCAGCAGTTGGAACTGTGTTGACGTGTTTGGTGCTTGGTCCGCCGCTTGGTGCCATTGTGTTTGTTTTGCTTTTGACGGCGGTGCCTGGCTTCGCATTGACTTCGGCTTTTGAAGGGAAGAGCGCCTCGGATATGTTGGCGGGCAGTATTGGCGTGATGCTTTTTACGTTGCCATTCTCTTATATTCTTGGCGGCCTGCAAGCCGGATTTTGTGGATTGGTATTGGCAATTTATGGATGGCTCAAAGGCAGGCCCCCTTTATGGATTGCTCTGGTAGCCAGTCTATTTTCATTTAGCGTATCATATTTCGTGGATATTTTTGGCACTTTCGCGGACTCACAGCACATCACAACTGTCATGTTTATCACTCATATGGTACCGACTATTTTGTGTTGGTTGATTGTGCAAAGTTACTGGGGATCTCGCACGTGAATACCTCAATTGCACGTCCCCCGAAACTACAGGAAGATGCGCTCGACACGCACCTCCGGCCCCAAAGGCTTGCAGAGTTCGTGGGGCAAACTAAGAATAAGCAGAATCTCTCGATTTTTATTGAAGCGGCGAAATCACGTAACGAAGCGCTTGATCATGTGTTGTTTGCAGGGCCACCGGGGCTTGGCAAAACTACGCTGGCGCAGATTATGGCCCGCGAGATGGGAGTTAATTTTAGGGCCACGTCTGGTCCGGTGATTGCCAAGGCTGGCGATCTCGCAGCATTGCTCACCAATCTTGAAGATCGTGATGTATTGTTCATTGATGAAATTCATCGTCTCTCGCCCATCGTGGAAGAAGTGCTTTATCCGGCGATGGAAGATTTTCAGTTGGATTTGATTATTGGCGAAGGACCAGCGGCGCGTTCTGTACGCATTGATTTGGCGCGTTTCACTTTGATTGGAGCCACCACACGCACAGGACTTCTGACCACGCCACTGCGTGATCGCTTCGGCATTCCGGTGCGGCTTGATTTTTACAACGAGGAAGAGCTGTTGCAAATTGTGCATCGCGGTTCGCGCATTATGAATATGCCAATCACTGAAGATGGTGCGCGCGAAGTTGCCAAGCGTTCACGCGGCACGCCGCGCATTGCAGGTAGGCTGCTGCGACGCGTTCGCGATTTTGCGAGCGTTGATGGTGTTGCAACTGTTGATGCCAAAATGGCAGACAAGGCGCTGCGGGCGATGGATGTGGACCATGCGGGGTTGGACGCTTTGGATCACCGTTATCTCAAATGTATCGCGCTCAATTTTGGTGGCGGGCCAGTGGGCATTGATACGATTGCTGCTTCGCTCTCGGAAGGGCGCGATGCGATTGAAGATGTGGTGGAGCCTTATCTGCTGCAACTCGGATTTTTAAACCGCACACCACGTGGGCGCTTGCTCACCCATCATGCGTTTAAGCATTTGGGATTGGAGGTGCCAAAGCGTGATGACATTACGCAAGGCATTCTCGATGTCTAAATTTCAAATTCGTGTTTATTATGAGGACACAGATTTTTCCGGCCATGTTTATCACGCCAATTATTTGAAATATTGCGAGCGGGCACGCTCAGGTTATTTGCGCGATGTGAGCGTGGATCAGAATGCGATGTTTGCTGAAGGCTCGGCTTTCGTGGTGCGTAAAATGGATTGCGAATTCATGCGGCCGGCGAAATTTGATGACGTACTGGATGTCGAAACCAGACTCACCACAATGTCTGGGGCGCGGTTTGAGCTGGCGCAAACAATAAAGCGCGGAGAAGACATCGTGTTTTCGGCTCTGGTTACGGTGGCGATCATTGGTAAAGACGGGCGGCCGCAACGCATACCCGCCGCGCTTGCGAATAAGTTTTCGCGCTAACCCCTTATTAACCATAACCGATTCATCAACACTCTAACGCTGGGCTATAAGGTTCTGGCGCTGTGGTGATTCGAGAAAGGCTTGAATTGCCGTAGTTTTGACAGATTTTGGCTGTGTAGGGAGGCTATCTTTCTGGGGAAGATGGCGGCCTTGTGGCCTTGAGGGACTTTTATCACTATGGATCCGATTGCAGTTGCACCCGTTATTGGCAGTGGTGCGCCACAGATTTCGCTGTGGCATTTGTTGTTCCAAGCTTCGTGGCCGGTTTTTCTGGTGATGATTGGGTTGGCGCTCGCTTCAGTTTGGTGCTGGGCCATCATTTTTGAAAAGTTCTATTCTGTGCGCCGCATGAATGCGGCCAATGACAAATTTGAATCGACCTTTTGGTCTGGGCAATCGCTCGAAGATCTTTATAATATGATGGGCAACCGTCCCACCGAAGGGCTTTCAGCAATTTTTGTGGCCGCCATGCAGGAGTGGAAGCGCAGCCAAGGTGCCGCCATGCGGGCTGGTTTTGCTGGCGTGCAAAAGCGCATTGAAAAAGTGATGGATGTGGCCATTCAAAAAGAAATGGGTGGGCTGGAATCACGCCTGTTATTTTTAGCCACTGTCGGTTCGGCGGGTCCATTTGTGGGGCTGTTTGGAACTGTGTGGGGCATTATGACTTCGTTCCAAGGCATCGCTAATTCGCAGAACACCAATTTGGCGGTTGTGGCACCTGGTATTGCCGAGGCTTTGTTTGCCACAGCCATTGGCCTTGTTGCCGCCATACCAGCGACAATTTTTTATAACATGTATTCAGCTGATGCCGGAAAAATTGGCATGAGACTTGAAAATTTTGCTGATGAATTTTCCGCCATTATTTCGCGGCAGTTGGATGAGCGCGTTTAAATATGGGTGCAGGTGGTTCAAAAGTTGGCGGTTATCAAAGGCGCAATTCGCGTCGCCGCTCTAATACTGGAACAATGAGCGATATTAACGTTACACCCTTGGTGGATGTGATGCTTGTGTTGCTGATTGTGTTTATGGTGGCCGCTCCATTGATGACAACGGGCGTTCCGATTGAATTACCAAAGACGCAAGCCAAGCAATTGGCCACACCCTCGGAACCCTTAACGATTTCTGTTCAGGCTGATCGCAAGGTATTTATTGATAAAACTGAAATCTCGTTGATCGATCTTCCCGCCAAGCTTCAGGCCCTCGCCAAAAATGGTAATGAGGAACAGTTGATGGTGCGCGGCGATACCAATGTGCCTTATGGCGCCATTATGGAAGTGATGGGTGTTTTGAATTCGGCAGGGTTCACCAAAATTAGTTTGGTCACCACTCCAGCAGATAAGGTGCCAGCGGCCAACTGATGCGCAAACCGGTTGTCATATCGATTGGTTTTCACGCCGCGATATTGCTGGCCACGCTGGTGGTATTGCCGGCGCCAAAGCCATTTGAAGTAAAGCCGGTTGAAGTTGTCCAAGTCGACATAAGCCAGATCACCGACAAGACACAGAAGGTAGCGACAACGAAGGAAGCCACGCCAGCCGTTGCAAAGCCTGCGCCGAAAGAAACCAAGATTGTAAAAGATGTGCCGCCGGCCCCTAAGGTTGCCGATGAGGTGAAGACAGCGGCCAATGAGCCAACGGAACCACCCCCTGAACCTCCTAAGCCTGAGCCCCTGAAGCCGAAGCCTACACCGCCAAAACCCGTTGAACCGACGCCACTCGATTCTGATCCGCTTAAAGATCTTTTGAAAAAAGTAGAAGAACCCAAGCCAGAGAAGAAGCCTGTTGAAAAACCGAAAGTTGAAAAGACTGTTGAAGCTAAAAAGCCGGAGAAGAAAAAACCTGATTTGAAGCTTGAAGATATTTCAGCATTTTTGGATAAGCAAAAAGGCGAGAAGACGGCTCCGGCAAAGCCACCCAAGGAAACAGGTTCGCCTAAACTTGCGGAAAATGATGCGCAGGGTGAAGATCAAGTGGTGACCGCGACTTTGATTAATGCGCTCACCAGCAAAGTAAAAGGTTGTTTCAACGTTCCGCCCGCAGCACGAGATGCGGATATTTCGGTTCGCATTCATTTTTTATTGAACCAAGACGGCTCGGTTAATGGCCAGCCTGAAGTTGCGAGCTTGAATTCGGATCCAATTTTTGATGCAACGGCGCGGGCTGCTGTTTCGGCGATCCTTGAATGTCAGAATTATGATTTACCCCCAGATCAATATGAACTCTGGAAAGACAACACGTTAGACTTTAATCCAAACTTGCTGTTTGGTACTTAGATGGGACATAAAATGCGCGCATTATTTTTTGCAATTTTGATGCTGGTTGGATTTGCTACCCCTGCAGCATTTGCTGTGAACGGCACCGTGTCAGGTGGACAGATTGATCCTTTGCCGATTGCAGTGGCTCCCTTTATCGCAGGTGATGGGGCTGGTGATACCGCAGCGACCATAGCGGGTGTGATTGCCAATGACTTGGCGCATTCAGGATATTTCAAACCCTTGCCGCCGGAATCCTTCATTGAGCAAATTGGAAATTTTGATACGGTTCCGCAATTTGCCAGTTGGAAGCAAGTGCAGGCGAAAGATTTGGTTGTTGGTCAAGTGACGATGGATGGCGGCAAGATGTCCGTTGCGTTCAAACTCTATGATGTGAACACCGGACAATTGATTACAGGCACCAGCTTTGCGGCTTCCCCCAAAGTGGCGCGGCGCATTGCCCATAAAATTGCCGATCTCATTTATAAATCGATCACGGGTTACCCCGGGTACTTTGATACGCGTGTGGTTTTCGTTGATGAATCAGGGCCGAAAGACAAACGCATAAAGCGTCTTGGCATTATGGATCAAGATGGATTTGGCGCGCGCACTTTGACCAAGGGCAATGAAATTTTGCTCACGCCGCGCTTCTCGCCCAACAGCCAAGAAATTACTTATGCGGCAATTGGCACTGAGGCGTCACGGGTTTATCTTTACAACATTGATACGGGTCAAAAAGAAATCGTCGGTGATTTTCCAAATATGAGCTTTGCTCCACGCTTTTCGCCAGATGGGCAAAAAGTTGTGATGAGCTTGCAAAGCGAAGATGGTCGCAACTCCAATATTTTTGAAATGGATTTGCGTTCAAAGCAAATGCGCCAAGTTACCAATGTTGATGCCATTAACACCGCGCCCAGTTATTCGCCGGATGGTTCGCAAATTACGTTTGAATCGGATCGTGGCGGCACGCAGCAAGTTTATGTGATGGGGTCTGATGGCTCCAATCAGAATCGCATTAGCTTTGGCAAAGGACGATATTCGACTCCCGTTTGGTCACCTGATGGAAAATGGATTGCGTTCACTAAGCAAGGCGAATCGAAGTTTGCAATTGGTGTGATGAACCCTGATGGGTCAGGTGAACGCATTCTTACCGAGGGCCGTCATAACGAAGGCCCAACATGGTCGCCAAATTCACGCGTGGTCATGTTCTTCCGTGAAAGTGGCGGGGCAACCGGGGGGCCACAGCTCTATTCGGTCGATATTTCAGGCTATAATGAGCAGGAAGTGCCAACCCCAGAGTTTTCCTCTGATCCGGCTTGGTCACCACTTCTTAACTAAGAAGTTGCAAGAGAACACAAAGTGACAATTTATGACAAATTGGCCACAAATTCGCCGTGCTGTTCTCGTTATTGCGGTTTTATTGAATTTGGATGTTTTATTTCTGACCTGATTGGGCGGAATTTGAGGAGTGGTTTATGATGATGACGCGTTTGGCTGGTTTTAAAATGGTGGCAATTTGCAGCTGCTTTTTGGCATTGGCCGCCTGTTCGAAGAAGAATCAACCCGATTTGGATGCTGGATTAAACGGCGGCAATGGCGGCGTTGATGTTGGCAGTGAAGCTCCGGGTTCTAAGGGCGAATTCCAAAAAACAGTGGGTGACCGCGTTTTCTTCTTGAACGATCAGACATCTTTAACACCAGAAGCCTCTGATACTTTGACGAAGCAGGCTGATTGGTTGAAACAATATTCCGGCGTTACCGTTCAAGTTGAAGGTCATGCCGATGAACGCGGTACACGCGAATATAATATCTCGCTTTCCGCCCGCCGCGCTACAACCGTGCGCGGTTTCTTGATTAAGCAGGGCGTGCCCGGCAATCGGATTTCATCAATTGCCTATGGCAAAGAACGCCCTGTGGCGCTGTGTGATGAAGAACAATGCTGGAGCCAAAACCGCCGCGCTGTGACTGTGATCACCGGTGGTGCAAACTAAATGAGATGGGCTGTTGCTTTGTTGCAACAGCCCACTGCTTTTTATTGTGGACACAGACCAGCCTCAATTTGTCCGCGTTTTGGTTCCAAAAATGAGACCATATGAAATCCTTTCAGGTCAAATCCGATGTTGAAGCGTAGCCTTTTCGTTGTAGCCTTATTGTTGAGCACCGCAAGCATTCCTGCCTATGCAGATGATGTCAGCAACCGCGTAGATTCTTTAGAACAACAAGTGCGGCTGTTGGTTGGTCAAATTGAAGAGTTAAATTTTGCTATGAAGCAGTTGCAAAATCAAATCGCTGCTCAACCCAAAAAAATGACAGCTGCCGATCCCGTTGCGCCACAGGCTTTGCCAATTAAGAAAAAATTGGTTCTTGATGCTCCCGTCGAAACTGCGAGCGGCGTCGAAACAATTGAAGAAACACCCTTGCAGCAAGATGCCAGCCCAGTAGTGGCTGGCGCTGCCCCTGAGCCAAAACTTTTAGGTGAATTAAATACGGGTGCTGCTCAAGTCCAAGACGGTGGCTTCCAAGGGCAAGTGCTCGTTGCGCCGGGGGATGATCAAGCTTCGGCACCCGTAGATGGTGTTGAACCCGTTTCGCTGCAGCCTGAAACTCCTGACGATCTTTTCTTGCGGTCTGAAAAATCATTGTTGCAACTGCAATATTCCGATGCAGAAATGGGCTTCAAGGAATTTCTTGCAAAATATCCGGATCATAATTTGGCGGGCAGTGCGCAGTTTAAATTGGGCGAAACTTTTTATGCCCAGCAAAACTATACCGATGCAGCGCAGAATTATCTCACGGGTTATAAGCAATATCCAAAGAGCCGCCGTGCTGCGGATAGTTTGATGAAACTGGGTTTGTCGCTCAATAAACTGGGTCAGAAAGATCAAGGTTGTGCGGCACTCGGTGCAGTGGGTACAGAATTCCCTAATGCAGTTGAAGCCAAAAAACGAGCGCAGTCGGAATATAAGCGTGCTTCTTGCTGAGCCTCTTCTCAGCGATCTAAATCTATTTGTACTATTGAATGACGTTCCGCGTGTGGCACTTGCTGTGTCAGGTGGGTCTGACTCTATGGCGATGTTGGTTTTGGCAGTGGATTGGGTGAAGGCACAGAAAAATCCACCCGCGATTGTTGTGCTCACTGTTGATCATGGTCTGCGTGATGCATCGATTGGCGAAGCAGGGCAGGTTCGAGAGTGGTGTGCAGCACTTGGCTTTCGCCATGAAATTTTAACTTGGGAAAGCAAAAAACCTGCAACTGGTATTCAAGCCAAAGCTAGACAGGCTCGCTATGATTTAATGACTGCCTGGTGCGTTCAAAATCATGTCCCTGTTCTTCTGACGGGCCATACGGCAGACGACCAGGCGGAAACAGTTTTGATGCGAAAATCTCGAACATTGAGCGCTGCAAGCTTGGCTGGCATTTGGCCGGAGCGCGATTGGAATGGCGTTCGCATCATTCGGCCTTTGTTGAATTTGCGCCGTCAAAATCTACGCAACTTTCTAAAATCAAGAAACCAGGATTGGATCGATGATCCGAGCAATGATGATGTGCGCTTTGAACGGGTTCGGGTGCGGCAGAATTTAGCGGGTGAGGTGCATGGTTTTGTGGACGAAGCGCGAGCCGCTCAAACGGATGTGAAGCGTAATCAATATTTAGCAGATACTTGGTGTGAGCAGAAGTTGCGGATTCACGACCTTGGTTTTGTGCGGTTTGACCGGGCGGCCTATTTGTCTCTGGGTCCTAACCTCCAAGACAAAGTGATCGTCCGACTCCTCTCAATTTGCGGGATGCAGAACGGTGTTGAGCGCGCTGAAAGGGCAGAACTCGCGACTTGGCTCGGTTTAGAAGCCGGAACACGGCGCTCATTGGGTGGTGCACTGTTTGCCAAACGCCGTGCCGAAATCATTGTCGGGCGTGAACCGGGGCGCATTTCCAAGATTCCACAGGTGATTCCGGAATCTGGCGAAGTGATCTGGGATGGGCGTTTTCGCGTTTCTGGTCCGGTGGGAGCTGTTGTCACAGCTGGTGGCACCAAGCCGCGCCAAAAAGATATTCCAGCCTTTATTCAGGCGGGTTTACCGACTGTTAGGCGTGATGGCCTGATTCTGGATGTGGGCGTAAAATTTGTATTTTTGCGACATTAATAATTGTGTCAGTCTTGGAAATGTATGATGCAAGGCTTATGTAGGTTTTAGATGCTTTAATGCCGTGGGTGCTGATTTTAGGCCCGTAGGTGAAATGAGGGTGGACGTGAACAATTTTCGTAATTTTGCTGTTTGGATTGTCATTGGGCTTTTGTTGATCGCCTTGTTTAGCCTGTTTCAAAGCCAAGCTTTGCGAGGGAATTCCTCGGAAGTGAGCTATTCCGAATTTATCGACAAAGTGGCCTCAGGCTCCATCAAAAGCGTGATTTACTCAAACAATGGGTCAATTGCCGCCACACAATCTGATGGAAAAGCCATTGCGACCACTGGTCCGTTTTTAGTTCTCAGCGATACTGACCTTAAATTAATGCGGGACCAGAAAGTTGATTTGGTTTTCCGTGCGCAACAGAGCGACTCGATGTGGAGCAGCTTCCTTATTTCTTGGCTGCCGATGATTTTGTTGGGCGCTGTCTGGTTCTTCTTCATGCGCCAGATGCAGTCTGGTTCGGGCAAGGCCATGGGTTTTGGCAAATCCAAAGCCAAGCTTCTCACTGAAAAGCATGGCCGTGTGACATTTGATGATGTGGCTGGCGTGGATGAAGCCAAGGATGATTTGCAGGAAATTGTGGAGTTTTTGAAAGACCCACAAAAGTTTCAACGCCTTGGTGGCAAGATTCCGCGTGGTGCATTGTTGGTTGGACCTCCGGGTACGGGTAAGACATTGTTGGCCCGCGCCATCGCTGGCGAAGCTGGCGTGCCGTTCTTCACGATTTCTGGCTCGGACTTTGTTGAAATGTTTGTGGGCGTTGGCGCAAGCCGCGTGCGCGATATGTTTGAGCAAGCTAAGAAGAATGCACCGTGCATTATCTTTATCGACGAAATCGATGCTGTGGGCCGTCACCGTGGTGCAGGGCTTGGCGGCGGCAATGATGAGCGTGAGCAAACACTCAATCAGTTGTTGGTTGAAATGGATGGCTTTGAAGCCAATGAAGGTGTGATCATTGTTGCGGCCACAAACCGCCCTGATGTTCTTGATCCTGCATTGCTTCGTCCAGGTCGTTTTGATCGTCAGATCACT
Organism: Hyphomicrobiales bacterium; assembly: GCA_031423845.1. Classification (GTDB taxonomy): domain Bacteria; phylum Pseudomonadota; class Alphaproteobacteria; order Rhizobiales; family Aestuariivirgaceae; genus Aestuariivirga. The sequence goes on from JANPGD010000171.1 coordinate 76,848, forward strand.
GTTGGTAATCCTGATGTGAAGGGCCGTGAGCAAATTCTTTTGGTACACATGAAGAATGTGCCATTGGCTCCAGATATTGATGCCAAAGTTCTAGCCCGTGGCACACCTGGATTCTCGGGTGCTGATCTGGCCAACCTCGTGAACGAAGCTGCTCTTCTTGCCGCGCGCCGTAACAAGCGCATGGTGACGCAGAGCGAGTTCGAAGACGCTAAAGACAAAGTGATGATGGGTGCAGAACGTCGCTCTTTGGTGATGAACCCTGCCGAGTTGAAGAATACGGCTTACCATGAAGCAGGTCATGCTGTTGTTGGTTTGGCT
>JANPGD010000172.1:0-10534 GCA_031423845.1 Hyphomicrobiales bacterium
AGTTCACGGCATTCAATTCAAAAAATCCCCGTCACCAGCCGGTCCAATCGCGTGCCCTGGCGATAAAATCTCCATGCTTTTGCCAGAACGCTTCCAACATATTTTCTTCACCAATTCTGGTTCCGAAGGCAATGACACCATTGTGCGTTTCGTGCGCCATTATTGGAAAGTGATGGGGAAACCTTACCGCCAGCATTTCATTGGTCGCAGGCGCGGCTATCATGGCTCCACCTGGGTTGCGTCAAACTTAGGCGGCATGGTTGGAATGCATGAGCAGGGCGGCACCCCACTGGATGGTTTTCACCATGTGCAGCAACCCCATTGGTTTGATTTTGGTGGCGACAAGACCCCTGAAGAATTCGGCATGGATGCCGCAGCTGATCTCGAAAAGAAAATCCTCGAAGTTGGCCCCGATAACGTGGCCGCCTTTATTGGCGAACCCATCCAAGGTGCCGCTGGTGTCATTATTCCGCCATCAACCTATTGGCCAGAAGTGCAGCGCATCTGCAAAAAATATGAAATCTTGATTATTTCCGATGAAGTGATTTGTGGTTTTGGCCGCACCGGAAATTGGTTCGGCTTTGAAACCTATGGCTATGAACCCGATATCGTCAACATGGCCAAAGGACTTTCGTCAGGTTATTTGCCAATTGGCGCTGTGGCATTCTCAAACAAACTTACAGTGCCCTTCTTTGAAAAGGGCGGCGACTTTAACCACGGCATGACCTACGATGGCCACCCTGTGGCGGCCGCCGTTGCCCTCAAAAACATCGAGATTATTGAAACTGAAGATATGGTTGGCCGTGTGCGTGAACTGGCGCCGTATTTTGCTGCCGGATTGCAAAGCTTGGCGGACCACCCGATTGTGGGTGAGGTGCGCTCTGTTGGCTTGATTGGTGCCATTGAACTCAGCTCCAACAAAAAAACCCGGGCGCGTTTTCACGACTCTGGCCGCGTTGGCACCATTTGCCGTGATCATTGCTTCAACAACAACCTGATCATGCGGGCTTGCTGGGACACGATGGTTTTGGCTCCTCCGTTTTGCATAACCAAAAAGGAAATCGATGAGCTGTTCCGTTTGGCGCGCATCGCACTAGATAAAACATATGCAGATGTCAGTGGCGAAGTGGTCTAATTTCGGTCTATAAATTAATGTGAAGTGGCGGGGCAACAACCGCCACACACGTGATGGGTTCAACAATATATTTAGGGATTATATCAATGAGCATTTTTAAACCAAGTTTCCGAGCCAATCGCCGTCAATTTTTGGCTGGCACAGGCGCTGCCTTTGCAGGCATTTCATTGCGTTCTTATTCGGCATCAGCTGCTGAAGATAAGAAACTCAACCTCTATAACTACAGCACCTATATGGGTGAAACCACATTGGCGGATTTTAACACTGCCACGGGCATTGAAGCCAAGCTCGATTTATTCGCGGATATGGATGAACTCTTTGCCAAGTTAAAAGCTGGCAACCCCGGTTATGATGCTGTGGTGGTGGCTGGTGATTATCTCGAGCGCATGGTGAAAGCCGGAATGGTGACTGAGCTCGATCAAAGCAAGATTCCAAATCTCGCGAATGTCGATCCTGATTTCGCTAACCCCTCCTATGACCCCGGTTTGAAGCACTGCATTCCTTACATGTGGGGCACCATTGGCATTGGCTATCGCAAGTCAGCAGTAGGAGTCACGCCGATTGACAGTTGGAAAGTGTTGTTTGACTCATCAGAGTTTGCCGGAAAAATCTCATGCCTTGGCGATGCCCAAAACGTCATGGGCTGCGCTCTTAAATATCTGGGTTACTCCTTCAACTCCACCAATCCTGATGAACTCAAAAAAGTTGAAGAACTTTTGATTGCTCAGAAAAAGAACATCAAAGTTTTCGCACCCGATAACGGCCAAGATTTGCTCGCCTCAGGCGAAGTTGTGGCTTGCCAGGAGTGGAGCGGTGACATCACGCAAGTGATGAAAGAAGACGAAGACTTGAGCTATGCCATTCCCAAGGAAGGCTCGAATGTTTGGACCGACAACTGGGCCATTCCAACCGGCGTTCCGCATCCAGAAAATGCCCATGCTTTCTTGAACTTCATTCTCGATGCGCAGAATGGCATGAACGCTGCCACTACTGTTCAATACGGAACACCTAATCTGGCGGCCAAGAAATTGATGCCAGAATCTTACACGAACAACCCCGCTATTTATCCGGCAAAAGAAGTTCTCGCCAAATGCGAACCAACGAAATATTTGGGTGAAGAACTGAACAAAATGCGCGATGAAATCTGGACAAAGATTCAAGCGGCTTAATTGTCAATAGTAGCAGTCGGAAACGGCCGCTTGCCGTTTCCGACTGAATTAGTTAGCATCTAATCATAAAAATCTGGGGAGCTGTGGCATTTTGGATAATTGGAAAGACAACAAAAACGTCTTCTGGACGCTCGCTGCTCCCGGCACATTTTGGCTTTTCGTTTTTTTCGTCATACCCCTCGCATTTCTTTTTGTCATGTCGTTCGGTGGCAAGGCCATTATTAATGGCGAAATGTCGATTACTGAGTATGCTTACTTCACAGGCATAGGCAATTATCTACGCAGTTTAGAGCCCACTTATTTGCAGGTGATGTGGAAATCGATTTGGGTAAGTGCGCTTGCAACGGTGCTCTGTTTGCTCACAGCTTACCCCATTGCGTTCGGCATTTGTTTTGCGCCAGCGCGTTGGAAACCAATTCTACTATTGCTTGTGGTGCTGCCGTTCTGGATCAATCTGCTGATCAGAACTTACGCGTTGATCGCTGTGTTCAGAACCCAAGGCTATGTGAATTTGGTGGCGGGTACTGTGGGCCTTGGCCCGTTCGAAATGCTTTATAATAATTTCGCAGTCATCTTCGGGTTGGTTTATGTTTATATGCCCTTCATGGTGCTGCCGCTTTATGCCACCATTGAACGCTTAGATAAATCATTCCTCGAAGCCAGTCTCGATTTGGGCGCTTCGCAATTTACCACATTTATGAAGGTCACGGTGCCTCTCACCATGCCTGGCATTATTACTGGTGTGATTTTGGTATTTATACCATGCCTCGGCTCATTCCTCACGCCCGATCTGTTGGGCGGCACTAATGCAATTATGATTGGCAACGTGATTGAGCGCCAATTCAAAGCGGCCAATGATTGGCCTTTTGGCGCAGCGATTTCGTTCATGCTGATGTTTGCCACTTTCGCGGCCTTAATGATCCGAGCATTCTTAGCAAAACGCAGCGCAGGAGTGGATGTATAATGGCCGCTTTATTAAAGCCCGGGCAGGGCCCACTCGATTACGGCAACCGCCTGTGGTTAAAAATTCTGTTCGTTCTTATTTATATTATGCTTTATGTGCCCATCCTCACGCTCATTGCATTTTCATTTAACACCGATAAGCGTGGCATTGTGTGGCGCGGCTTCACGCTGAACAATTATGTGAAGGCGTGGAACAACTCGGCCCTCATCGAAGCCATGACCAATTCGCTAATGATCGCGTTAATTTCTACCATCATTGCCACCATCATCGGCGCGATGGTGGCGCTCATGTTGTGGCGTTTTAAGTTTCCACTCAAAGGCAGTTATGAAGCTTTTATGGGCCTGCCTATTGTGATTCCCGAAATTTGTATGGGCGTGGCGCTTCTTTTGTTCTTCAATGTCACAGGCCTCACCACCAGCGTCATCGCTTTGCCGTGGCCATTCAATTTGTTTAACATCGTGTTTGCGCATGTGGCCTTTTGTTTCCCATTCGTCACGGTGGTGGTGCGCTCGCGCCTAGTTGGCTTTAATCGCCAGTTGGAAGAAGCCTCAAAAGATTTGGGCGCCACTGAGTGGCAAACGTTTAAGAATGTGATCATCCCCTTTATGATGCCGGGCTTGGTGGCTGGCGCACTTCTGGCTTTCACGCTTTCGCTCGATGATTTCGTCATCACCTTCTTCACTTCGGGGCCAGAAACTGTCACCTTCCCGGTGAAGGTTTATTCTATGGTGAAGTTCGGTGTGTCGCCTGAAATCAATGCAGCCTCCACCATACTCATCGTCATCACCATTGTGGCCACCGTCATTGCCATGAAATTGCAAACGCCCGAAAAGTCTGGCCATTGAGGATCAACCATGTCTGAACCCATCGTCTCCATCCGCAATGTGTCACGGCGTTATCCTGGTGGTGTGACCGCCGTTGATGATGTTTCAATCGATATTGCCCAGAATGAATTCTTTGCGTTGCTCGGTCCATCAGGCTGCGGTAAAACCACATTGCTGCGCATGATCTCCGGCCTCGACACACCGACCGAGGGCAAGATTTTCATTGGCGGTCAGGATATGGCCTTAACGCCACCAAACCTGCGCCCCACCAACATGGTGTTCCAATCCTACGCCGTGTTCCCGCATATGACGGTTGAACAGAATGTTGGTTATGGTTTGAAAGTGACTGGTGTTGAAGCCAGTGAAATTAAACGCCGCACCGCCGAAGCATTGGAAATGGTGAAGCTCTCGCATTTGGCTGCCCGCAAGCCTGATCAAATGTCTGGCGGCCAGCGCCAGCGAGTGGCTTTAGCGCGCGCTCTTGTTAAGCGCCCAAAAGTTCTGCTGCTGGATGAGCCTTTGTCAGCACTCGATGCTAAACTGCGTGACGATATGCGTCTTGAACTCACACGCTTGCAAGAAACTGTGGGCATCACCTTCATCATTGTAACGCATGACCAAGACGAAGCCCTGTCCATGGCCACCCGCATTGCGGTGATGGACAAAGGTGCCATCCAACAAATCGCCACACCCTCAGAACTCTATGAGCAACCTGCAACGCGGTTTGTGGCTGATTTTATCGGCAAAGTGAATTTGATTGATGCCGCAGTGTTAAAGCAGAAAGGCAAGAAAGTGACTTGCCTCACACAGGGCCTTGGAAATATGGATGTCTCGACCGACAAAACCTGTGGCGACAAAGCGACCATTGCCATCCGCCCAGAGAAATTGAAAATCAGCACCTCCGAACCCAAAGGGACAGGGCTGATTAAATCACGCGCTACAATTCGCGACGTTGCCTACTATGGCGACACCAGCCACATTGTGGCAGACGCAACCGATGGTCTGCACCTCGAAATCAACGTGCAAAACAATAGCCGCACTGGAGGTTCTGGTGTGGAGCGCGGCCAGAAAGTCTGGGTGCATTTTGATCCAGCCGACGCACTTTTATTGACGGAGTAATTTAAATGGCCCTTGAAATGGACAAGCTCGGCAGAACACCGGGCGATGAAGCTTTTCGTCGTGAGAGCTTAAAAGGCACCAACTGGGAAGCCACTTATGCGGGTGCACTTTCATTCATGCGCCGCAAATATACGCGGGACTTGTTAGGCGTTGATATTGCGATCACCGGCATTCCATTTGATCAAGCCGTGTCGCATCGGTCAGGCACCCGCATGGGGCCGGAAGGCATCAGGCGCGCTTCAGCTGAAAATGCTTGGGGACCATTCTGGCCATGGAATTTCGATCCGTTTGATACACTCGCGGTGACGGACTATGGCGATTGTTTTTTTGATTGGGGCAAGAAAGAAAACTTCCCCGAGACATTAGAAAAACACGCCACAGAAATTATTTCATCTGGCGCTGAAATGATTGCTTTGGGTGGTGATCATTATGTGAGCTATCCCATTCTCAAAGCCCACTATAAAAAGCACGGTCCCTTGGCACTGGTGCATTTTGATGCCCACCGAGATGTGGAAATTGACAATGGCGGCCGCATCGATCACGGCACCATGTTTGGCTATGCCGTGCGTGAAGGATTGATCGACCCAGAGAAATCGGTGCAGATCGGCATTCGCACAACGTTTGCTGGCGAGACCACTATGGGCTTTCGCATTATTTATGCCGATGAAGTGCATGATAAATCCGCCGCTGAAATTGTTAGCATCATCGAAAAGAAAGTGGGCAAGCAAAAAGCCTATCTCACATTTGATATTGATTGCTTAGACCCATCAGCAGCCCCCGGCACTGGAACTCCCATCCCCGGCGGACTCACTTATCATCAAGCCGCATCAATCATCCGTAAACTGACGAATATCAATTTCGTCGGCATGGACATGGTAGAAGTGTCACCGCCTTACGATCATGCGGAACTGACTTCGGGGGCGGCATCATCGCTCGTGATGGAGTATTTGTGCCTGCGTGCTTATCAGAAGGGCGCGCGTGGCGCGGTGATGGAGAAGTAGCGTTCTTCCTATCTTCCCTTCTCCCCTTGAGGGAGAAGGTGGCGCGAAGCGACGGATGAGGGGTCGGTAGCAGTAGAACTCGAACCCACCGACCCCTCATCCGTCTCGCGCGAGAAAGAGGCGCGATCCACCTTCTCCCTCAAGGGGAGAAGGAAGCTAAAGTGAACTTAACTTAACTCAACGCATCCTTAATCCGGTAATACATCATCGCTGCCACCAGCAGGGGCGTGCGCAATGCGCCGCCCGGGAAGGGCAGGTGCTTCACCCGCGCCAGTAAATCAAAGCGCTCATTCACTCCGCGCACACATTCGGCCATGAGTTTCCCATACATATTGGCCAGCGCCACACCTTGGCCGGAATAACCATGAGCATAGAAAACTGTGGGCGATAAGCGTCCACAATCTGGGATGCGGTTTGATGTGATCGCAATATTACCACCCCATGCGAAATCAATTTTCACATCTTTCAACTGCGGGAACACTGAAGTCATGCGCGGGCGCATATAGTCGCCAAGGGCAGGCGGCGTTATGCCGGAATAACTGGCGCGGCCACCAAACAACATGCGGTGGTCTTTGGACCGGCGATAATAATCGACAATGAAATTGGTGTTGGCCACCGCTTCATTGTCGCGGATCAGTGACTTCGCCCGCTCTTCTCCAAGGGGCTCTGTCGCAAGGATGTAACTGGCCACCGGCATCACGCGGCCATAAAGCGGCTTCACCACTTTGCCCAAATAGGCATTACCCCCGATGATCATAAATTTCGCAGAGACTTTGCCTTTGTCAGTTCTTGCCCAAGGCTTCGTACTCGTATCCACCTCAACAACCGCCGAATGTTCATGGATCACAGCACCGGCTTTCAACGCAGCATCTGCCAGCCCCAAGCAATAATTCAGCGGGTGAAAATGCCCCGCATGTTGTTCACGCAAAGCCCCGTAATAAATAGTCGTGCCCAACTTTGCCTCAAGCTCAGCTTTTGAAAGCAAAGTGTTGCCGCCATAACCCAGTTGTTCATATTCTTTCGCCCACGCTTTGAGTTCAGAAAATTGATGCGCCTTAGGAATGCAGTGCATATAGCCCCATTGCAAATCACAGTCGATTTTGTGGGCCGCAATTCGATCCGCAATCAAGCGCTTGGCTTCCTCTGAAATATCAAAAGCCCGCTTGGCATCAGCCTTGCCCAATTGCGAAATAATCTTGGCTTGCCCTGATGAATAGCCCGTGCAAATTTGCCCGCCATTCCGGCCCGATGCGCCCCAGCCAATAGTCTCGGATTCCAGAACAACAACCTTGTATCCAGCTTGGGCTAATTCAAGTGCAGAAGATAATCCGGTATAGCCCGCCCCAATCACACAAACGTCAGCAACCACATCGCCCACTAACTCTGGTCCAGTGACAATGCGGTTGGCGGTGGCTTCATAGTATGAGTTGATTTTCATGGCTTAGTGATAGCTTCCCCCCTTCCATAAGGTCAATAAGGCGCGCTACACTGCGACTTCAAATCAACCAGCAGGGTGTCATGAGCCAATCCAAATTCGAAGAATTTATATCAACCAATCACATCAGCGAGGTCGAATGCCTCGTCGCCGATATGTCCGGCACCGCGCGCGGAAAAATTTTACCGCCGAAAAAATTTCTTCAGGGCAATAAGTCCAAGGGCCTGCGTGTGCCCGAGGAAGTGTTCACCCTCACCATCAATGGTCGCTTCGTCTCTGACACAGAAGCGGTGAGCGACAGCGCCATCGACATTTATATGCAGCCCGACGTAGATACCATCCGCTTCGTACCATGGTACAAAGAACCCACCGCCCAAGTCATCTGCGATGCCTATCATTTGGATGATAAGCCTGTCACCATTTCACCGCGCCATGTATTGAAGCGCGTTTTACAGCTCTACAAAGACAAGGGCTGGAAGCCTGTGGTGGCCCCTGAACTTGAATTCTATTTGGTGAAGAAAAATTTCGATTCTGATTATCCGCTTGAAGCAGCCGTAGGTCGCTCGGGCCGTAAGGAATCCGGCGGCCAAGCTTATGGTATTGACGCTGCCAATGATTTCGACCCCATTGTGGAAGATATTTATGATTGGTGTGAAGCGCAGGAATTGGATGTGGACACGCTCAGCCATGAAGCTGGCCCTGCCCAATTGGAAATCAATTTCAACCACGGCGATCCACTGGATTTGGCCGATCAGGTTTTCCTATTCAAGCGCACAGTGCGGCAAGCCGCACTGAAGCATGATGTCTATGCCACCTTCATGGCCAAGCCCCATGAAAATGAGCCGGGATCATCAATGCATATTCATCAATCAGTGATGGACATGAAAACCGGGAAAAATGTATTTGCGGATCGCAATGGTCAACATTCAAAGCTTTTCTTAAGTCACATTGCCGGATTGCAGCGTTATCTTGCGGCGGCGTTGCCGCTGTTGGCACCGAATGTAAACTCCTATCGCCGCTTGGTGCCAGAATCTGACGCTCCCACCAATGTGCATTGGGCCATCGATAACCGCACCGTATCACTGCGTGTGCCATCATCAGACCCTTCAAATCTACGCATTGAAAACCGCGTGGCGGGTGCCGACACCAATCCTTATTTGGCTTTCGCTGCGTCATTAGCATGCGGTTATCTTGGCATGGTCGAAAAGCTCAAGCCGTCAGACCCTGTGACCGGCTCTGCATATCGTTATGCCCACACTTTGCCGATTAGCTTAGACGAAGCGCTGGACAAGCTGGCTTATACCAAACCACTCAAGCAAGCTTTGGGTGAGCAGTTTGTGGAAGCCTACCGCGATGTGAAGTATGAAGAGATGCAGCACTACCGCCGGGTCATCAGTTCTTGGGAACGTGAATTTTTGTTGCTCAACGTATAATGCGCTAAGGTGCAATTGAGTCGAATTTAATGGGGTGCCCATGCGCTTAGTTTTGCGATTGCTAGTGATTTTGATTTTCAGTTTGAGCACGACTGCGTGGTCGCAAGATGTTGGGCAAATTCAACAGGCCATTTCTCAGTTACTCACCGGCAGTCAGCGCATGGCCTTGCCGGTGGAGCGCATTCGCCCCGCGCTCACCGCCCATTATGTGCGTAATGGTGGGAGTGTTTATTGGATTGGTACAGGCCGCATGGATAAATTTATTCAGCGCCTGCAAAAAGCCAAATATGATGGTTTGAACCCGCAAGATTATCCCGTTGAAAGTCTAATTGAACTGCGCGATCAGTTGAATGAATCCGATCCTTTCGCGGCAGCCCAAGCTGAACTCACATTTTCTGCGTTTCTTGTTTCTTATGCCGCGGATTTGAAAGTTGGCCGCGTGGCCCCACAAAAAATTGATCCTAATCTCTTTCGCAGCCAAAAAACGATTGACGTGCAACGGGTGCTTACTGATTTAAAAAAACAAACTGACCCGGACAAGTTTTTAAATTCATTCGAACCGCGCAATGTTCACTATCAAGCCCTCAAGAAAATGTTGAAGGTTTATAATCAAGTGCTCGATGAAGGCATTGAATGGCCAGCGATCGGGCAGGGTGCCGTTGTAAAGCCCGGTGGCAGTGACCCACGTGTGGCCAATGTTCGCCGCTTGCTTTCAATCACGGGAGATTTTGAGTGGGCCGATTCGGGTTCGTCTGTTTACGATCAGAACCTCGCCATTGCGGTGCGCCGTTTTCAGGTGCGCCATGGGCTTGAGGCCAAGGGTCTGCTCGGCAAGCAAACAATCGTCTCTTTGAACATTCCGCCAGACGAACGTCAGCGTCAAATTATGCTCAATATGGAACGTTGGCGCTGGATGCCTGATAATTTAGGAGACGAACATTTTCTCGTCAATATTGCAGGTTTTGAATTACAGCATTGGCAATCCAACATAATTGTTGATCGCATGAATGTTGTGGTGGGCGCTGTGGCCACTCAAACACCGGAATTTTCTGGGTCCATGCAATATATCGAACTCAATCCTTATTGGACGGTGCCATACAACATTGCCACCAAGGAAATGCTGCCGAAACTAAAAGCCAACCCCATGCAATACGCTGATGATTTTGAAGTTTTTGCAGGCGGAAAGCTATCAAGTTGGAATGCGATAAACTGGTCTTCTTACGGCGGCACCGGATCATTTCCTTTCACATTCCGCCAATTACCCGGTCCTAAAAATGCGTTGGGCAAAGTGAAATTTATGCTTCCCAACAAATATAACATCTATCTCCATGACACTCCGGCCAAAGACAAATTCGCAAATGCAACGAGAGCTTTCAGTCATGGCTGCATCCGATTGTTACGTCCGGGCGATCTTGCCTATTCATTGTTGGAACGCACCGGATTGGACAAAGCAG
>JANPGD010000173.1:0-3497 GCA_031423845.1 Hyphomicrobiales bacterium
GGAGGTTTTGGAAATAGGCTGCGGCTGGGGTGGCTTTGCTGAGGAGGCGGCCAAAGCTGGCGCACAAGTGCACGGCATTACGCTGTCAAAAGAGCAATTGGCTTTTGCAAAAACGCGGCTAGATAATGCTGGGTTGAGCGATAAGGCGAGTTTTCATTTTGAAGATTACCGCGATACCAACGGCACGTTTGATGCCATTGCTTCCATTGAAATGATTGAAGCGGTGGGCGAGCCACACTGGCCAACTTATTTCAAAACACTGTTTCAGCGCTTGAAACCCGGCGGTACTGCTGCCGTTCAAGGCATTACGATTGTTGAAGAGAATTTTGATTCCTATCGATCCGGTGTGGATTTTATTCAACGCTATGTTTTCCCGGGCGGCATGTTGATGACCAAAGAGCTAATGCGCGAACATGCACAGAAGGCCGGATTGTTGCTCGAAAAATTTGAATGCTTTGGTCAAAGTTATGCCGAAACCTTGCGGCAATGGCGGGTGCGGTTTGAAGCGGCGTGGCCCAAAATTATTCCGCTGGGTTTTGATGAGCGCTTCCGTAAGCTCTGGACACTTTATTTGTGTTATTGCGAAGCAGGCTTTGCGGAGGGTATTGTCGATGTGGGAATCTATAAAATTCGAAAACCAGCGTGATTTATGAAAAACTCGACACCTGATACAATTCAAATTCTGCAAGATCTCATCCGCTGCCTTTCCGTAACTCCGGTTGATGCTGGGGCTTTGGATACTCTTGAAAAGCTATTGTCTGCAGAAGGCTTTACCTGTCATCGTCTGGTTTTCAAAGATCAAGACACGCCAGATATTGATAACTTGTTTGCGCGTTTTGGTTCAACCGCGCCACACCTCTGTTTTGCAGGCCACACCGATGTGGTGCCAGTGGGTGACGAAACCGACTGGTCGCACCCCCCCTTTGGTGCTGTGATTGCTAATGGCCAGCTTTATGGTCGTGGGGCTACTGACATGAAGGGTTCAGTTGCGGCCTTTGCGGCGGCTGCGATTGATTATGTGAGAGAGAATCCCAAATCTGCAGGCAGCATTTCGTTCCTGATTACCGGTGATGAGGAAGGCCCGGCCATCAATGGCACCATTAAAGTGCTGGAATGGATGAAAAAGTTTCATCACGTGCCCGACCATTGCTTGGTGGGCGAACCCACCTGTGTGGATGCGCTTGGCGACACCATAAAAATCGGCAGGAGGGGATCGCTCAGTTTCATTGTCACAGTTGAAGGCACGCAAGGTCATGTGGCCTATCCCAATAAAACCGATAATCCAGTTCATAAGCTCGCCCGTCTTGTAGACCGCATTTCAACGACCCCACTGGACAATGGCAATGATCATTTTGATCCTTCCACATTGGCCGTCACAACATTTGATGTGAATAACAAAGCCACCAACGTGGTGCCTGCGCGAGCCACTGCGAAATTCAATATTCGTTTTTCAACTGAGCATAACTATGAAACACTGCGGGCTTGGGTGGATGACAAGATCGCGACAGTGAAAGCGGAGTTGGGCGGCCGCTGGACTGTGATCACCAATGAAGGGGCGGAGGCCTTCATCACTGAACCCGGCAGTTTTGTAGGGTTGGTGCAAGATGCCGTGGAACAAGAAACCGGATTGCTGCCCAAGCTCTCCACGTCAGGCGGCACATCAGATGCGCGCTTTATTAAAGACTATTGCCCCGTACTAGAATTCGGCCCCACCAATGCCACCATTCATCAAGTTGATGAGCGTATTAACGTTAAGGAACTAAAAGCTACAACGCGGATTTATCGCCGCATTATCGATGCTTATTTCGGATCAAACATCTAGCCGCTTGGCAATCTCAGCGCGGTACGGGCTGGCTGGATAGGTGCCCAGCACCTTTGTGTAACTGGTGAAGAAGGCCAGTTCCTCCATCGCCAATTTCACATTGCGATCAGACGGGTGGCCTTCGATGTCGGCATAAAACTGCGTGGCATTAAACTGGCCTTCGATTTGATAGGACTCGAGCTTGGTCATGTTCACGCCATTGGTGGCAAAACCACCCATGGCTTTATAGAGTGCGGCTGGCACGTTGCGAACCCGAAACACAAAGCTGGTGACCACGGGGCCATTGCCTGCGCTCGCATCTTTTTGCTCTTTGGACAGAATAATGAAGCGCGTCGTGTTGTGAGATTCGTCTTCAATATCTTTCAATAAAATCTCAAGCCCATAAATCTCAGCTGCCAAGCCTGAAGCGATAGCGGCCTGCGTGGTGTCATGGTGTTCAGATAATTCACGCGCGGCCCCGGCCGTATCGACAGCCACCACTGCTGTGAGTTTATGATCGCGGATCACCTTGCGGCATTGACCCAGCGCATGAACATGGCTGTGAACGGATTTCAAATCGCTCATCTTGGTGCCGGGCACCACCAGCAATTGATGATGGATGGGCAGGAAATGCTCACCAATGATATGCAAATTCGAAGCTGGCATCAGGTGATGAATATCGGCCACACGACCTGCCACCGAATTATCAATGGGAATCATAGCGAGCTTTGCCGTGCCATCCTTCACCGCTTGAAACGCATCCTCAAAGGTGCGGCAGGGCAAGGGTTGATAATCAGGGGCTGCTTCCAAGCAGGCAATATGCGAATTGGCGCCAAGTTCGCCTTGGAAGGAAATTTTAGGTTTTGTCATTTTTGGTCCTTGAGCAGGCGGCGGGCTATTTCGAGATCAGCTGGCGTATCCACACCGAGTGGCACAGCATCAACCTTCACCACAGCAATTTTCATATCATTATCAAGAGCCCGCATTTGCTCGAGCGAGCGATTTTTTTCGCGGGTGCTGACGGGCAGCGAGACGAAGCGTTCCAAAGAGTCACGGCGATAAGCATAAACACCAATGTGATGCCAGAAGGGCGCTTGCATTTCAGGGTCCACGTTACGCACAAAATCCCGCGCGTAAGCCACTTCGCGCTCACCCTCTAAAGGCGCAATGGCTTTCACGATATTGGGGTTAGCCACATCGGCCTCATCAGTGATTAAAGCTGCGATGGTGGCAATATCCACGCTATCATTAGTGAGGCCAGCCAAACAGCGCCGCACCGATAGGGGATCAATCGTTGGCAAATCACCTTGTAGATTTACAATATACTGAAAGCGCCGCGCGCCGTCCCGCAAGGTCAGAGCCGCAGCAATTCGGTCTGATCCCGATGGCAAACGCGGCTCCGTGGTCATCGCATCCCCGCCCGCAGCGCGAATGGCTTCAGCGATTTGATTTTCGGCGGCAGCCACCAGCACATGCCCAATATTGGCCGCAACGGCGCGTTTCCACACCTCAACAATCATGGGAACGCCATGAATATCAGCCAGAGGCTTTCCCGGTAACCGGGTTGAAGCCATGCGGGCTGGAATGATAATGATGGTATTGTGTTGTTCGATCATGGCTTTATATGGGGGCGCGGCAAATTGTTCAGCTCACCTTATAGTTATTGCGGCGGGTTAGCGAAACCATTAGTTTCCGC
>JANPGD010000174.1:0-7110 GCA_031423845.1 Hyphomicrobiales bacterium
TAATCTGTCCTCAGAATGTCCGCAGAATGCGGGGCAGTATTGGGCACAAATGGGATGATTTGGCTTCATTTGGACTTGTTCAGCCTATATTTTTCAAGTATTTAAGGGGTAAGCACCTTGCTCCGAAGGCAGAGGTCACAGATTCGAATTCTGTCGGGTGCGCCAATTACCTATATAAATCAGATATTTAAATAGGGTACTTAGAAGACTCGAGCTGGTCGATTTGACCACGGAAGCAACCGGAGCAGCATTCTGGCCATCCCGAAGACAGCCCGTGCATGACCAGGGCGGAATCAACAACCAACTGTTGTTGGGAGAAATTGCTTTTGACCCGTCCCAGAAATCGCTGGGGCGTTCTGTTGCAGAGTTTTCAAGGATTTTGAAATGGAAGGTACCGCTCTGGCTTATTGCTGCTGGCGTTGGGTTTTACGTCTTGCATTGTTGATCGCAGTACCGTGGGGTGTTCCTATTTTGTTTGAGTCCCCCTAAACAGGGTGCGGGGATGTGATTCCGCTACTTTAGCGAGTCTCTTTGCCTCGGCTAAATCATTGACAGGAATTTGAATGCCCACACTGGATTGGATTGGAAAAAAGGCCGTTGTGAACCATCACCGCGATGTGCCTTATCGTTTGATCCATTGCGACAAAGACAAGAGCGTTGGCGATGCAGATGCGGGCAACCTTTTGGTACAGGGCGATAATCTGGAAGCCTTAAAGGCACTGCTGCCCTACTACGCAGGCAAGGTGAAGTGCATCTATATTGATCCGCCTTACAACACAGGCAACGAAGGTTGGGTTTACAACGACAATGTGAGTTCACCCGAAATCAAGGCTTGGCTAGGCAGTGTGGTTGGCAAAGAAGCGGAAGACCTGTCGCGCCATGACTTATGGCTGTGCATGATGTATCCGCGCTTGCGGTTGCTAAAGGAGTTTTTGAGCGAAGACGGAACAATTGTTGTCTCTATCGACGAAAATGAAGTGGCAAGTCTTGCCATTGTAATGGATGAGATATTCGGACGGGCGAACCGCGTTGCTACAATTGTTTGGCAGAAGGGGAAGAAGGGCGATGCAAAGCTCGTTCCAGTCATTCACGAGTATATCTGCATTTATGTTCGCAACAAACAACTCTTGACTGTTCAAGATACGAAATGGCGAAAGAAGAAAGAAGGCGCAGAAGATGTTCTTGCGCACTATCAATTGGTTCGTTCGAAGCTGGACGACGATCACAACGCGATCAAGGTCGCAATGGCGGCTTGGTATAGAAGTCTACCGAAAGATGATCCTCGAAGGGCACATAAACATTATAAATGGTCCGATCAACGCGGGCTTTATTTCGCCGCAGACTTTGCTGGCCCTGATGACGGTCGCGATAGCCGTCCACGCTACCCTATTCTTCACCCAATAACGGGGAAAGAATGTAAGATGCCGTCCACTGGCTGGCGGTGGGAAGAAACGACCACCAAAGACGCCTTAGCGATGAACCCACCCCGGATACACTTCGGTAAAACTCACGCGACTATACCGTGCCGAAAAAGCTATTTATTTGAAATCGACAGTGAACCTCTGCAAAGTGTTTTTTACAAAGATGGTCGCGCAGCGACCTTACAGGTTGAGGGCATTCTCGGCGCAGGTGCGTTCCCATTTCCCAAAGACGTAGATATTCTTGTCGAATTAATCGGAATGCTGACTAGTCAGGATGATATCATCCTGGATAGCTTCGCTGGCTCGGGATCAACTGGTCATGCAGTATTTCGGCTGAACCAAGCCGCTCACTCCAATCGCCGTTTCATACTTGTTGAAATGGATGAAGCGACGGTTCGGGAGAAGACAGCGGAACGCCTTCGCGCAGTTAGCATTGGTTATAAAGAGCGAGTGAAACCAAACCGAGAAATCGCCGCGCTCGGCGGTGGCTTCCGTTTTTGCACACTTGGCGAACCTTTGTTTGATGCTGATGGCAATGTTTCTCCGGCGGTGACGTTTCAAGATTTGGCTGCCCATGTTTTCTTCTGTGAAACGGGGTCACCTATTCCCCACCGCGCTGAAACTGGCTCATCCTTGATCGGCACGTTTCAAGGCCGGGCAATTTATCTATTGCACAGCGCGGAGGCCGTTGGCGTGGCCAGCGCCAAGGCTGGCAATGTTCTCACGGGATCAGTGCTCGACACTTTACCCAAGGCCGCAGCGGATTTCAGCGGAAACCGTATTGTCTATGGTGAAGGCTGCACCGTGCCTGAAGAGAGGCTTTCCCAATTGGGCGTGACGTTCAAGCAAATCCCCTATCAGATCGAAGGGCTTTGATGATGGCGGAGAACCCTTCTGAAATTCTGCTCTATCAAAGTGAAGATGGCGAAACCCGCATTGATGTTCGCTTGGTTGATGAAACGGTTTGGTTGACCCAAGCGCAGCTCTCCGAGCTTTTCCAACGTGAACGCTCAGTGATCGCCAAGCACATCAAAAATGTGTTTGATGAGGGCGAATTGGTCGAAAGCTCAGTTTGTGCATTATTTGCACAGACTGCAACTGACGGAAAAACCTATCAAATTTTGCATTACAACCTCGATGTGATCATTTCCGTCGGCTATCGCGTGAAATCGCAGCGCGGCGTTCAATTCCGAAAATGGGCCACGGGGCGATTGAAAGAATACATTATCAAGGGCTTCGTTATGGACGACGAACGCCTGAAGCAAGCGCGGCACGATTATTTCGACGAGTTGGTTCGTCGCGTTCGCGCCATTCGTGTTTCCGAGCGGCGGTTCTATCAGAAGATCACCGACATATTTGCTTTGAGCGAAGACTATGATTCAAACAGCCCTCTCACCAAAGAGTTTTTTGCATCTGTTCAAAACAAGTTTCACTTTGCAATTCACGGCATGACTGCTCCAGAAGTTATCGTGTCCCGTGTCGATGCTTCAAAGCGACTAATGGGCATGACTTCATATAAGGGCGTGAGACCACGCGCTGAAGACACCACTAGCGCCATGAATTATCTGACCGAAGCAGAGTTGGTTTCTTTGGAAAGAATTGTTTCGCAATATCTCGACTTCGCTGAGGGGCAAGCCGAACGCCGTATCCCTATGAAGATGGCAGATTGGACAACCAAGCTGCACGGTTTTCTGACTTTGAACGACCGCGCCATTCTTCAAGGATTAGGCAAGGTGAGCCGCAAAGACGCAGACACCAAGGCGCTAGCTGAGTTTGAAAAATATCGGGTTGAGCAAGATCGCGGTTATATCAGCGATTTCGACCGCAGCACCAAAGCCATGTTGGAAGCAATGCCAAAAAAAAAGAGAACCGTGAGTGGGGCTTCAACTGACAAGGATTCCTTGACAGTTCAAACGAAGGGCAAAGCCAAATGAGCTTGCCTATTTTTAGCCTCAAGTCATATCAGACAGAAACGCTTCGTGTGTTGCGGCGGTTTCTGGAGAGGTGTGCTGAGTCTGGTGACGCTGATACCGCATTCTATTCTTTGACCCGACGGCCTTTTGTTCCACCACCAAACTTGCCCGGCTTGCCCTATGTGTGCTTACGCATTCCAACGGGCGGGGGCAAAACGATTTTGGCTGCTCATGCGATTGCCGTGGCCGCTGACAGTTATCTGCGCAGCGATGCACCAACGGTGTTGTGGCTTGTGCCTTCGCAAACTATCCGTGAGCAAACACTTTCAAGTTTGCAAGACCGCGCTCATCCCAACCGCCGCGCCTTGGCGGATCGGTTTGGAGAGAATGTTCGGGTGATGACGGTCGGTGACGCGCTTTACGCCAAGCGGGCCGATTATGACGGCGGCGTGGTGGTGATCATTGCCACCATTCAAGCATTCCGTGTGGAAGAGACTGAAGGCCGCAAGGTTTATGAAGCCAATGGTGAGTTGATGGATCATTTCACGGGACTGGCCGATGGCCTGCGTGGAGCTTTGGAACTTGGACCATCTGGCGATCCAGTTCCTTCACTAGCCAATGTGTTGCGCCTCCGCCGCCCGATGGTCATCGTCGATGAAGCGCACAATGCCCGCACGGATTTGTCATTTGATACTTTGGCGCGGTTGAAACCGTCTTTGATCATCGAATTCACGGCAACGCCCGTGACACCGGAAGAGCACAAGCCGGAGAAAGGCATATACGCCTCTAACATATTGCATCACGTCTCTGCTGCTGAGTTGAAGGCCGCAGATATGATCAAGCTGCCTGTCATATTGCGCGGGCGCTCCGATCCCCGCGAAACAATTGGCGACGCAATTGCGTGGCTTGATGAATTGACGGGTATTGCGGGAGCCGAAGAAAAGGCCACAAGCGAATTCATCCGCCCTGTGATGTTGATTCAAGCTGAGAAAAGATCGCAAGATAGACCTACCCTCCATGCCGAAGAAGTGAAGAAGTTGCTTGTTGAAGATTTTAAGGTCACAGCGGAACACATAGCAATCGAGACTGGTCAAATAAGGGAACTTGAAGGGGTCGATCTTTTTGATCGTAACTGCCCAGTTCGTTTCATAATCACACAACAGGCTTTGAGAGAGGGTTGGGATTGTTCTTTTGCCTATGTACTGTGTTCCGTCGCCGAGCAAAATTCACCACGTATCGTCGAGCAAATACTTGGCCGTGTGCTGCGGCTTCCCCGTGCTTCGCGTAAAAAGAATGAAGACTTGAATCGTGCCTATGCTTTTGCAACCACGACCAGTTTTCAGGATGCTGCAAACACCCTGCGAGACGGCCTCGTTGCTAATGGCTTTGAACGCGTGGAAGCACAATCATTAGTGCGGGCGGTACCTGAGCAGATCACAGGATTGGAAGTGGGCGGCTCTGCCTTTGTCTATGAAGAAAAACTGCCCGCTGACGTGAATGCAGAGAATTTCAAGAGTGAAGTTGAACTTGCTTTGGGTGGTCGAGTTTCAATTGACCTTGAAAAAGGAACAATCAAAGCGCGTGGCGCACTTTCGGACTACGACCGCAAAACCTTGATGCTGGCCATGCCTGAGGCAGCCGTTGCCACAATCAACACACTTGTGCAGCGGTCACGCGGCGCACGACTGAGAGCACCCAGTGTCGAGGCAACGCCCATTCGTTTTGCAGTTCCGCAACTCACTATACGCACCCCGCATGGGTGGCAATTATTTGACCGTGCTCATTTTCTAGACGTGCCTTGGAAGTTAGAAGAATTTGATCCTTCCGCCATCTTGGATTCGTTTTCGCCCCCTCGCAAAGCAGTTGATGAAGCGCACATTGATATTTCCGAGCAGCAAGAACTGAAAATCAGTTTCGTTGCTGATTTGCATGAGCAACTTTCTCTGGCCTTGGCATTGCGCGGCTGGACAAAGCCCGCGCTTGTCAATTGGATTGATCGTCGCCTGCCTTATTCTACTCGCCGCGACATTACCCGAATTTCCTCCACACTATTCATAGGCAAAGCCTTAGACGCGATTTCAACAAAACTCGGTATGAGCATTGAAGAACTAGCTCGCGCAAATTTTCGGCTTGTTGATGCTTTCGTGAAAACAATCGCCAAACACCGCGACAGCCGTGAGGCGAGTGCTTTTGAGCGTGCCTTGTTTCCCCAAAGCGGCCTTGAATTTCAAACAAGTTCCGATGTTGCATTGATTTTTGACGAAAGCCATTACGGCTATAATCAACCCTACAAGGGGCCGACAGAATTCAAGAAGCATCTGTTTAGTGTGATTGGTGATCTTGAGCCTTCGGGCGAGGAATATGAATGCGCAGTTGCCCTAGACCGCAACCCCGACATCAAGGCTTGGGTGCGTAATACGTCCCGTCAGCCGTATTCATTCTGGCTGCAAACTTCATCAGACAAATTTTTCCCCGACTTTATCGCATTGCTGGACGATGGCCGTATTCTTGTCCTCGAATACAAAGGGACACCCTATTTCACAAATGACGATTCAAAAGAGAAGCGGCAAGTTGGTGAACTGTGGGCTGATCGTTCGGATGGCAAATGCTTGTTCCTGATGATCGAGAAGAAAGAATTTGAACGGATTGCACGGGTCACAGCTTGAACATGGATAATTCTCAGCTCCATATGAATTTTATGAATAATGACATCGTGGCGAGCTGCATCCGCGTGAAAGTGATCAACCACTTCGGTGATGAAGTGCAGAAGGTGTTTGAGGTTTAGGGATGTCCAAACGGCTGCCAATGTCTTCAAAAGCGCTTTCCATATTGCGAGAGTGCGGCTGGGTGACTGTCAATAGTTCAGACGAGAGTGATGAACACATATTAAGTGCCGTAAAGACAGTGGCGAGGCAACTTGGAAAGCCAATAGCAGACAGAGGTTCTGACTTATTTCAGGTGCTAAAGCCAACCGAGCAACATGAAGCCCAACTATCATCACTAAGTGCAAAATTTGGTACTGGTGAACTGCCGTTGCACATGGATACGGCGCACTGGACGACGCCTTGTAGGTATGTGGTACTTGCCTGTCTTAAGCCGGGGAAGACTCCAGCGCCAACGCATCTGTATGACTGTATTTCGGTGCCATTTGGCGATGAAGAAAATCGTGTTCTGCGGGAAGGTTTGTTTCATGTGAAGAACGGTGCGAAGTCGTTTTATTCAACTGTGGCCTCCTCTATGCGATCCTATTTTCGTTTCGATCCGGGTTGCATGTTTCCGTTAAACAGCGCAGCAAAAGAGGCGGCACAAATCTTCAATCAGAGATTTGAGTTTTCGCTAAAATACGACTGGAAAAGAGGGGCGCTATTGGTTTTGGACAATTGGCGCGTGCTTCATGGTCGTGCGGAAGCATCTGAAAAGGATAATGGGCGCTTACTCCTTCGTGGTCTTATTGTATGACAATTGCAATTTTACCAGCAGTCCACCCAGATGCCATCCTTGGCAAGTCCAAGCTGTTCATCGAACGCGCCATAAAGCGAAAACTCAATCAGGAACTCGATGAATATCAACTTTGGGCATCACTCGCTTTGGAGCTTCTTGGTAAGGCAGCGTTGGCAAAAATACACCCGAGTTTGATAGCTGATCCCAATCACGTTGACTCAATGTTCGCGGCAGCAGGGGTTAATATCAGCACGGACATCAAGACCATAGCTGCCCACACTTTGTTCGACAGAATAAGGAAATTGTCGCCGAAGTTCGACAAGCGGGTTCATGAT
>JANPGD010000175.1:0-7883 GCA_031423845.1 Hyphomicrobiales bacterium
ATGCCCAAACCCGATTTGGCGGTGTTGGCGCGGCGCGGCGAAATCGCTGCCGCATTGCGGGCCATTGTTCCCGGCGAAGGGGTGATTGAAACGCCCACGCAAATGCGGGTTTATGAATCTGATGGGCTGACAGCTTATCGGCAAATGCCTATGATTGTTGTGTTGCCAGAGACGACTGAGCAGGTGTCTCGCATCCTGCGTTATGCTTTTGACAATGGCATTAAAGTGGTGCCGCGCGGGGCTGGCACATCGCTTTCAGGGGGTGCCCTGCCTTTGGAAGATGGCATTCTGCTGGGGCTGGCAAAGTTCAATCGCATTTTTGAACTTGATTTTGAAAATCGCTGCGCTGTGGTGCAGCCTGGTGTGACCAATCTCGGCATCACCAAAGCTGTTGAACATCGCGGTTTTTACTATGCGCCGGATCCGTCCTCGCAAATTGCCTGCACCATTGGTGGCAATGTGGCGGAAAATTCAGGGGGAGTTCATTGTTTGAAATATGGTCTCACCGCCAATAATGTTTTGGGCATTGAGATGGTTCTCATTACCGGTGAAATTATTCGTTTGGGCGGGAAGCATCTCGACAGTGAGGGTTATGATCTGCTTGGTCTGATGACGGGTTCCGAAGGGTTGCTGGGTGTTGTTACCGAAGTGACTGTGCGAATTTTACAGAAACCGGAAACGGCGCGGGCTGTGTTGGTGGGGTTTCCAACCAGCGAAGATGCCGGGCAATGCGTGGCAGATATTATTTCGGCCGGCATTATTCCTGGTGGCATGGAGATGATGGATCGGCCTGCCATTCATGCTGTTGAACAATTCGTTCATGCTGATTATCCGCTCAATGTTGAGGCATTGCTGATTGTAGAATTGGACGGACCACAGGTTGAGGTAGATCATTTGATTGATCGTGTTTCGACGATAGCCGTTAGAAATAAGTCGAGTACATTGCGCGTTTCAAATTCAGAAGCGGAGCGGTTGTTGTTCTGGGCGGGGCGCAAGGCGGCATTTCCGGCCGTGGGGCGTATTTCACCTGATTATATGTGCATGGATGGAACAATCCCGCGCAAGAAATTACCGGAAGTTTTGGCGGGTATGGCCAAGCTTTCACTGAAATATAATTTACGCGTGGCCAATGTGTTTCATGCCGGCGATGGCAATTTGCATCCGTTGATTTTGTTCGATGCCAATCTTGATGGCGAGCTGGATCGTGCTGAACAATTTGGTGCGGATATTTTGCGGCTGTGCGTAAAAGTGGGCGGTGTACTGACAGGTGAACATGGTGTGGGTGTTGAAAAGCGTGACTTGATGCTCGAAATGTTTTCCCAAATCGATCTGGATCAGCAGCTGCGGCTAAAATGCGCGTTTGACGGGCAAGGCTTGCTCAACCCTGGAAAAGTTTTTCCAACACTTCACTCCTGCGCCGAAATGGGCCGCGTTCATGTGAAGGCTGGCGAACTTGCCCATCCTGAACTTCCCCGGTTTTGAAATGTTGAAGCCAAAAACCACAGAAGAACTTGCTGAGATTGTTTTAGGGGCCGTGGCACCCTTCGAAATTATGGGCACGGGCACCAAGCGCAGTTTGGGACAATCAATTTCAGAGATGCAACAGCTCAGCCTTGAAAAATTCTCAGGAGTGCTGGCCTATGAGCCTGAGGAACTGATTTTGGATATTGGTGCAGGTGCTAGGCATTCCGATGTTGAAAAGCTAATTGATGCCAAGCAGCAATATCTAGCGTTTGAGCCACCAGATTTATCAAAGCTGCTGGGATCAAAACACAGTGGCACGATGGGTGGTGTGTTGGCTTGTAATTTAAGTGGGCCTCGACGGATTAAGGCGGGGGCCGCGCGCGACCATGTTTTGGGGCTGAATGCTGTTTCGGGGCGCGGCGAGATTTTCAAAGCAGGGGCGCGGGTTGTTAAAAATGTGACTGGCTATGATGTACCTAAATTGATGGCGGGTTCTTACGGAACTCTGGCAACATTCACATCGATAATTTTTAAAGTTCTGCCTAAGCCAGAAACGGAAGAGACGATTGTGTTACGCGGGCTTGATGATGCTGCTGCCGTGAAACAGATGAGCCTTGCCATGCAATCATCCTGTGAAGTTTCAGGTGCTGCACATGTTCCTGATGTTGGAACATTTTTGCGGCTTGAGGGCGTGGCGCCATCGGTTACTTATCGTCGTGACAAGTTGGTGCAATTGCTGGGTGGCAAAGCTGAAGTGATGACTGCAAATTATTCGATGGCACAGTGGCGTAGCATTCGAGATGTTTTGCTTCTGGCTGATAATCACGAGCGCTTGGTGTGGCGTATTTCTGTGACCCCATCGCTTGCACCCAACGTGATTGCAAAGCTCAAAACCCAAATTGATCTGCGCTATTATTTCGACTGGGCGGGCGGATTAATTTTTCTGGATACCCCAACCGATGCGGCGCAGATTATTCGTGCTGCGATTAGCGATGGTCACGCGACGTTAATGCGAGCGCCCGATTTAATTCGAGGTGTGAGCGAGGTTTTTCAACCTCAGCCCGTGGCACTTGCCGCACTTTCCGCACGGGTGAAACATTCATTTGATCCGCGTGGGCTTTTTAACCCTGGCCGCATGTATAAAGGTGTTTAATGCAAACTCACTTCTCACCTGAGCAACTCAACGATCCGCACATTGCTGATTCTAACGCCGTGCTGCGTAATTGCGTGCATTGTGGGTTCTGCACGGCCACCTGCCCTACCTACGTTTTGTTAGGCGACGAGCTTGATAGCCCGCGCGGGCGCATTTATTTGATCAAGAATATGCTGGAAAAAGGTGAGGCCGCCACGGCTGAAACTGTGAAGCATGTGGATCGTTGCCTTTCCTGCCTCTCCTGCATGACAACTTGCCCTTCGGGCGTGAACTTTATGCATTTGGTGGACCATGCGCGGGTGCATATTGAGAACACTTACAAGCGGCCGATATTTGAACGCTTGATGCGCAATGTGTTGGGCTATGTGATGCCACGGCCAAATCTGTTTCGATTGGCTCTAATTGGCGCAAAGCTTGTGAGGCCTCTCGGCGCGACGCTGGGGTCTAAGAAGATTTCTGCGCTGCTGGATTTGGTTCCAAAAGAACTGCAACCGCCGATGCGCTTTGGTGCAGCTGGCACTTATGCGGCACTTGGCCAAAGGCGCGGGCGCGTGGCATTGCTGATGGGTTGTGTACAGAGCGTTTTAGACCCTGGCATTAATGCGGCAACCATTCGACTGCTCACGCGGCTGGGTTTTGAAGTTGTGGTTTCAGGTGAGGAAGCATGCTGCGGTTCGCTAACCCATCATATGGGCAAAGAGGCCGACGCATTGGCGCGGGCCAAACGCTCAATTGATCAATGGACACGCGCAAATGTCGACGCTGTGATCATCACCGTATCTGGTTGTGGCACAACCATCAAAGACTACGGCCATATGTTGCGACTTGATGGTGAGTATGCGGAGAAGGCCAAGGCGATAAGTGCCAAAGCGAAAGATGTGACGGAGTTTTTGGTGGAGCTTAATCTTCCCAAGCAAGATATGAAGCTTCGTGTCGCCTATCATGCGGCCTGTTCCATTCAACATGGGCAGCAGATTAAATCACAACCGCTGAGTTTATTGCGCGGGGCTGGTTTTGATGTGGTCGAGGTTCCCGAAGGGCATTTATGCTGTGGCTCAGCTGGCACTTATAATATCATGCAGCCCGAGATTGCTTCCAAACTACGAGATCGCAAGGTGGTCAATATTTTGTCAACGCAACCACACGCTATTGCGACCGGCAATATCGGTTGCATGACGCAAATTGGCAGCGCCACTGCAATTCCAATTTTGCACACAGTGGAGTTGTTGGATTGGGCCTATGGCGGGCCAAAACCGGAGAAGCTGAGCTAGCCCTTGTTTTTATAGTATACATCCAAGAACACAGCGAACATCAACACCGCACCTTTGATGACAAACTGCCAATCAATGCCGATGCCCATGATGGACATGCCGTTGTTCATCACTCCAATGATGAAAGCGCCAATGACTGCGCCGACGATTTTGCCAACACCACCGGTGACGGCAGCTCCGCCGATAAAGCAGGCGGCGATGACTTCAAGCTCGAAACCGGCACCGGCCTTTGGTGTGGCCACGTTGAGGCGGGCTGCGAAAATAAGACCACCAAGGGCAGCGAGCGCACCCATGATGGTGAATATCCAGAAGGTCAGGCGTTCAGTGTTTACGCCGGAAAGTTTGGCGGCTTTTTCATTGCCGCCCATTGCATAAATGCGGCGGCCAAATGTGGTGCGTGTGGTGATAAATACAAAAAGCGCAATCAATGTGAACATGACGATCAACACATTGGGCAGGCCTTTATATTGCGCCATGATGAAGCTGAAGCCCGTGAAGGCCACAGCAATCATAATATTACGGCCATAAAAAATTGCCTCAGGCTCTTCGGCCAAGCCATGCTGCAATTGGCTGCGGCGTTCTTTAAAGTTCAGAAAAACAGTGAGCGCCGAGATCAATGCACCAATGAGCAGAGCCAGCAAATTGAACGGAGCGCCAAACATTTGGATGTCGAAGATGTCGGTTAAAAAACCGGTGCTGAGGAGCTGAAATGTTTTTGGCAAGGGGCCAACCGATGCACCGCCCAAAACTGAAAGGGCGAGACCTTTGAAAATTAACATGCCTGCCAACGTGACGATGAAGGCTGGGATTTTATAATACGCGATGAAATAGCCTTGTACCGCACCAATCATGCCACCTAGCACCAAGCATATGATCGAAGCTGAAACAAAATCAAATTTTGGGATCGTAAATAAATCAGGGTTGGGTGACGTGCCCGTCATTAACACCGCTGCAACGGCCCCAATGAACCCTGACACCGATCCCACTGAAAGATCAATGTGACCAGCCACAATTACCAGCAACATGCCAAGCGCCATTACGACAATGTAACTGTTCTGCAAAAGCAAATTGGTCATGTTCACAGGTTTGAACAGGGTGCCATTGGTGTTGAACTGAAAGAACACCATGATGGCCAGCAACGAAAGCAGCAGCGCATAGTCACGAATATTGGCGCGCACGAAGCGCATGAAATCTGGCTTCACCTGCGGTGTGGAAATATCGGTCATTTTTCTTGTCCCATGATTTGCGTGTCCCACGACTTCATAATGGCGCGCATAATTTTTTCTTGGCTTGCCTCTTTGGCGGGCATTTCGCCTACGAATTTTCCTTCGTTCATCACATAAATGCGATCGGAAATTCCAAGCAATTCTTGCATTTCTGATGAAATGACGATCACTGCTTTGCCCGCTTCTGCCAGTTGATTAATGATGCCATAAATTTCGTATTTAGCGCCCACATCAATGCCGCGTGTGGGTTCATCCAAAATCAAAACTTCGGGTGCTGTGAACAACCATTTTGAAAGGACTACTTTTTGTTGATTACCGCCGGAGAGATTGACCGTAGTTTGAAACACTGACGAACAACGAATGCCGAGATCGCGGCGGTATTTATTGGCAATGGCCAACTCAACCAAATCATCCACAACAGAAATTCGCGCAACACCATCAAGATTGGCCAAGGTTATGTTGTGTTTGATGTGGTCGATCAACACGAGACCATAAGTTTTGCGGTCTTCTGTGGCGTAAGCCAGGCCAGCTTCCATGGCTTTGGGAATGGTACTCACGTCAACAGCTTTGCCATTGATGAAAACCTCGCCTGTCACTTTTTTTCCATAAGCGCGACCGAAGATGGACATGGCCAATTCTGTGCGGCCAGAGCCCATGAGGCCTGCAATTCCAACCACTTCGCCTCTGCGCACATGAAGATCAACATTTTTGATCATCTGGCGTTCGGCATGAAGCGGATGATAACAGCTCCAATTCTTAACTTCAAAAATTGGCTCGCCAATGGTTGCGTTTCGCGGCGGAAAACGATCCGTCAGTTCGCGGCCCACCATGGCTTTGATAATGCGATCTTCGCTGATTTTCTCAGCATGACAATCCAACGTATCAACCGTCATGCCATCGCGGATCACCGTGATGCGGTCTGCCACTTTTGAAATCTCATTCAATTTATGAGAAATCATAATGGACGAGATGCCTTGGGTGCGCAGCTCCATCAACAAAGCAAGAAGTGCGTTTGAATCGGTTTCGTTCAAGCTGGATGTCGGCTCATCAAGAATGAGAAGTTTTACTTTTTTGTTGAGCGCTTTGGCGATTTCAACCAGCTGCTGTTTGCCCGTGCCCAAATTGGTGATCAGTGTGTTGGGGTGTTCATTCAACCCCACTTTTTTCAAAAGCTCTTTGGTGCGAGCGAAAGCCTCAAACCAATTTATAACGCCAAATTTAGAGGTTTCATGGCCCAAGAATATATTTTCAGCAATCGAGAGCAAGGGCACTAGCGCTAACTCTTGATGGATGATGATAATGCCCGAGTCTTCGCTATCAGAAATCTTACCAAATTTCCGTTCGGCACCTTCAAAATAGATATCACCAGTGTAAGTGCCATAGGGATAAACGCCAGAAAGCACCTTCATCAAAGTGGATTTGCCAGCACCATTTTCACCGACGACCGCCAGAATTTCCGCTGGGCGCACATCGATATTCACATCCGAAAGTGCTTTCACACCCGGAAAGGTTTTAGTAATGCCGCGCATCTCAAGTATGGGCTGCATTGCGCTCCCCTGCCTCATTTTTATTATTGAAAACACGGGCCAAGCATTTTTGCAAGGCCCGTGTTCAAATCGATCTTAGTTGTCGATTTTGTCTTGTGTGTAATAGCCTGAATCCACCAAGGCAGCTTTGATGTCGTCTTTCTTGACCGAGTGTGGTGTCAACAAATAGGACGGAACAATCTTCACACCATTGTTGTAGGTCTTGGTGTCGTTGATTTCTGGTTCTTTGCCGCTGAGAACCGCGTCAACCATCTTCGCAGTCACTTTCGCCAATTCGCGTGTGTCCTTGAATACAGTTGAATATTGTTCGCCAGCAATCATGCCCTTGACGGATGGCAATTCGGCATCTTGGCCAGTGACGATTGGCATTTTTAGGTCGCCAGCGCCGTAGCCAACGCCTTTGAGTGAAGAGATAATGCCGCGAGACAAACCGTCATAAGGTGAAAGAACACCGTTGACCTTTTTGTCAGTGTAGTTGGCTGACAGCAAGTTATCCATGCGGGCTTGGGCCACAGCACCATCCCAACGGAGTGTACCAACCTTATCCATGCCCATTTGGCCAGACACAATGACGATATCTTTCGAATCGATCATTGGTTGCAGAACTGACAAAGCGCCGTCATAGAAATAGAAAGCGTTAGTGTCGTCTGACGAACCGCCGAACAATTCAACATTGTAAGGACCAGCGCCAGAAGCTTTCAGGCCTTCAATCAATGAGTTGCCTTGCAACACGCCAACACCAAAATTGTCAAATGTTGTGTAGTAATCAACATTGGCTGTCTTGGTGATCAATCGATCATACGAGAACACTTTAATGCCAGCATCATGGGCCTTTTGCAGAATGTCGCCCATGGTCGAGCCATCAATTGCTGCAATGATGAGAACCTTGGCACCTTTGGTGACCATGTTTTCAATTTGTGCGAGTTGGTTTGGAATATCATCTTCTGCATATTGAAGATCGGTGGTGTAGCCCATGGTTGTAAATTCCTTCACCATGGAATCACCGTCAGAAATCCAACGAATCGACGACTTTGTTGGCATTGCAATACCAATAAGGCCTTTATCTTCAGCAAAAGCTTTGCCAGCTGCAACAGCAGCGGCAACGCCAGCGACTGAAGCGATAAAATGTCTACGATTTAACATGTTAATCCTCCCGTTAAAAACAACCAAAACTTGAGACTTATTCTCGGTCTTGTGCTGTTGTGGCTGGAACCATAAATTG
>JANPGD010000176.1:0-16649 GCA_031423845.1 Hyphomicrobiales bacterium
GGGTTCAAAACGTCGTGAGACAGTTTGGTCCCTATCTGCCGTGATTGTAGGAGAATTGAGAGGATTTGTCCTTAGTACGAGAGGACCGGGATGAACACACCTCCGGTGGACCTGTTATCGCGCCAGCGGTACAGCAGGGTAAGCCACTCACGCTGATGAATGGACAAAACTTACTTTGGCTTCTGGAAAAACACGGAAGAAAGTTTGTGATCGACCTCCAGTCACCAAGAAAAGTTCTCAAGGAGCGAGGCTGGCTTTGACACTGTTGAGGCGGTGTGATACTATCCTACTATGTCAAACGTCGCCGAAAAAATTTCCATCACCGTCACCCCCGCTATGAAGCGGACTTTGGAGGAGCGTGTCGCTTCTGGTCAGTTTGCATCTGCTAGTGAACTGATGCGCGAGGCGTTTCGCACTTGGCAGCGCCAGCAGGATGAACATGAGGAGCGGCTCGTGTCTATAAGGGCGCGCATTCAGAAATCTATCGACGATCCAAGACCGAGTATTCCAGCCGATGAGGTTTTCGATAGCCTTAGAAAAATGCACGAACAGAATTTGAAAGCTCATTCTTGAAAAGCAAGCATCTCGTTTTTAGACCTGAGGCGGAAGCTGATCTTGTTGCGTTGTATAAATACATCGCAGATGCAAGCGGCAGCTTTAATGTGGCATTCAATTTCACAGAACGTTTGCGCGCTGCTTGCTACGCCCTTGCTGATTTTTCAGAGCGCGGCAGACTTCGCGATGACATCATGGAAGGCTTGAGAATTATCGTTGTCGAACGCAAGACGGTAGTCGCATATTTCGTGAAGGGCGATAGCGTGATCATCAACAATATATTTCATGGTGGTCGTGACTGGGAAACCATCCTGCTAAATAGTGAAGAGCTCTCGTCGCCTCCCAAAGAGTAACGGAGGCGCGCGATGGTAAGCTCAGGCTGGTTGGAAATCAGCCGGGCCTCGGTTAAGGCCGTGGCACTTTCTTAATGGCGCATCTTTCCGCCGCCAAGTGAAGAACTTGGCGGCCCGATGCGCAAGTGCAATGGCATAAGCTTGCCTGACTGCGAGACAAACAAGTCGAGCAGAGACGAAAGTCGGTCATAGTGATCCGGTGGTCCCACGTGAGGAGGGCCATCCTTAAATCCCAACATCAATAACGCCAAGTGCGTCTTCCAGTTCCGTCTCTTCATATCCGAAATGCGATTGCACGCAGATATTTAAGTCTTCGAAGGAGGATTTCAATTTGGCATAAATTTCAGGTGTAGGAGATTGAACAGCTTCGTGCGCCAATCCTTCCAACTCCTCGATCAACTCATGCACCACCAGATGCTCGGCCATGAGGCGTTCCACCACTTTTTTTAATCCGGCATTGCCAGCCGCATGCAACACTGGAAACACCGCTTGATCTTCAATGCCATGATGACCGCTCAGCATTTGGCATTCTGCTCCGCACATATTGCCAAAGACTTTGAAGTTATGGCGCATGTCGAGGTCTGAAATTTTGGCGAGAAGCGTATCATCAATTTGCACCATGGCGCTTTCCACTTCGCGCAATTGTTCGCGGTGCATGTTGTGGTAGAGGCTCAAGCGTCTGCCTTGCCGGCGTTGGGCCGGTGTAAGGTTTTCGATTTTCGGAGCCTTTGGGCGCTTTGTGTTGTCGAGCAGCGTTACGCGATTCAGTTTTTCCATGTGGCTTTCATATCAGCATAGCGCTGGATCCTTGACAAGAAAACGCGATTGGGCGGATGGTTGATTGCAACAAAGGGGAATCAAAATGAAAAAAACTCTAAGCTTGGCTTTGCTCTCTATATTTATAACACCTGCGGCATTTGCAGATGATGCCACCTGTTCTAAAATCAAAAGCGCTGATCTTGGTTGGACGGATATTGCAATCACAACCAACACTGCTGCCGTCATTCTCAAAAGTCTTGGCTACGAGATGGAAAACACGCTGCTGGGGCTTACTGTTTCCTATGAAGCGCTGAAAAATAACGACCAAGATATTTTCATGGGCAATTGGCGGCCCGCACAAGATGTGGAGTTTGCGCCATACTACGATAATAAATCGGTGGAGGTGATCAATACCAATTTGATCGGTGCGAAATATACTTTGGCGGTGCCTTCTTATGTCGCTGAAGGTGGGGTTAAGAGCTTTGATGATTTAGCGAAATATGCTGATAAATTTGGCAAGAAAATTTATGGCATTGAGCCCGGTTCCAACAAACCGCTGTTGGACATGGTGGCGGCTGGCACGCATGGTTTGGCGGGTTGGGAGATTGTTGAATCCAGCGAAGTGGGCATGATGACCCAAGTTAAAAAATCAGTCGATAAAAATGAGTGGGTTGCGTTTCTCGGTTGGCAGCCGCACCCGATGAATGTTGATTTCAAGATGACTTACCTTTCTGGTGGCGATGCAGAGTTTGGACCGGATTTTGGCGGTGCTACGGTTCGCACCATTTCGCGTGTGGGCTATGCGGCCCAATGCCCGAACGCCGCAAAGTTTTTTTCCAATCTGGTGTTTGACATAGATTATGAAAACATTGCGATGCGTAAGGTGACGGCAGATGGCCTTTCGCCAGAAGCTGCGGCCACAGAAATGATGAAGCAACACCCGGAAAAATTATCAGGTTGGCTCGCGGGTGTGACCACCATGGATGGCAAGCCGGGGCTTGATGCGGTGAAGGCTGCTCTGGGACTTTAAACCATGAATGAAACCATGATGGCGGCGACACTCCAAAGCTATGGTTCGCCGCTTGAGATAAAATCTGTGCTGCGGCCTCGCGCTGCTGCAGGACAGATCCTGATCAAACTCGAAGCCAGTGGGGTTTGCCATACGGACGTGCATGTTTGGAAGGGAGGCTTGCGACCCCCCTCTAATCCTTCACCCTTCATATTAGGCCATGAAGGTGTGGGCCGCGTGGTTGCTCTTGGTGACGGGGTTAGCAATTGGCGGCTGGGTGAGCGGGCTGGAGCGGCTTGGATTCACAACACATGTGGTGTGTGTGACGAATGTGTGGCGCAGGAAGAATCCTTCTGCCAAACTCATAATGCCCATGGCTTTAATGTGCCGGGCACTTTTGCAGAATATGTTTTAGCCGATGCGCAATTTGCAGCGCGACTGCCGGAGGGCGACGCAGCACTGCTCGCACCGCTTTTATGTGCGGGTCTCACAGCTTTTGGTGCACTTAAAAGAGCGGAGCTTAAAGGTGGTGAAACAGTTGCCATATTCGGGTGTGGCGGTCTTGGGCTTTACGCGGTGCAATTGGCGCAGCGGATGGGCGCCCATGTGATTGCTGTGGACCTTGACCCGGTTAAGTTAGAACGGGCAGAAAGTTTTGGCGCGGAAATAGCAAACTCGCAGAGCACGGCCAACGTTTGCATCAACTTCGCACCAACAACAACCACATGGGATCTAATGTTAGCAATGGTGCGCCCGCGTGGCCGCATTATCGCTGCAGCGATGGTGCCGGAACCCGTGACACTTAATCAAGAGTGGCTGCTTGGCAGCGGAGTGCGCATTATGGGCACCAGTGTCGGCACCCGTACACAGATGGCGGAGTTGATGAAGCTCCATGCCGAAAAAGCATTGTCAGGTTTTGTAACGCGTATCGGATTATCCGATATTACAACAGCCTTGGAAGCGCTTGAGAATGGCACAGCCAAGGGGCGATACTGCATCGAATTTTAATTCTACCAGAATGAATTGGTGGCCATTGCAGATGTTTGTTCATTGTTGAACTGATTAACTCAACCGCACTCGTTTTCAATATATTTACTATTGACCCAACCATGGCCGGCTCTTTTATTGAAACCTTTGGTAAGACGATCATCGCCATGCCACCATGTGACCTCCATCCAGTTACCTTTCAGGCCAAGTCCGATCATCACTTCGTCGTCTTGTTTCATCCGGCCGACCATCGGCGAACTGACACGCGGCTGTTTACGAAGCGCAACGAAACCATCAGGCGATTTCTTGACATAGCAAAAGCTTGTTGCTGAAGCGGGTAGAGCCTGTGGCAAAGCCAAAAGAAAAATAATGATCGGTTGCCAAATAAATTTTCGAAGGTGCTTTGTCATACGGGTCTCCAAATCTATTCTTTTAGTCACAATGAGTTTGCTAGATTAACATCAGACCAGTTCCGATCAATAAGTGGTCTGAATTTATTTTTGGTCTTTTCCATATGGCAATTTTGCCAGTGCGACAGCTTCGTTGATAATTGCGGCATCACCGACATGATTCAGGAGGATCAATATAAGGCGCGCATTTAAAGCATCGCTTTGAGATTTAGACAAACCATCATGGGCATTGATGAGTGTTTCGTAGACATCATCAGGCTTTGCCAGATTTGAAGCCGTGTTCAAACTTTGCATGTCATTGCATCCCCTGCAGTGAAATAGATTGAGCAAGTGCGGCGCGAACAGCTGCTTCATCAAAACGGATCCAACGCGCTGCAACATGTTGATCGGGGCGTAAAAGATAGATGGCCGATTGTGCCTCGCCGAGAAAACGGTCGCGCAACACTGAGTTTCCAATAGCAGAGAGGTTGATCGTTTTTATTGTGATGTCTAATGAGACTAGGTTTTCGGGAGCCTCTGCGTCTATCGCAAGCAATTGAAATTGGTTGCCAAGTTTTTCAAGCAGCCATTCTGATCCCAGCGGTGCATCTGGAACGGGTGAGCCCGGTCGCGTTCGGCGCGGAAGTTCATTTGCGTCCACACTGTTTAAGGTGCTGCCATCATATGTGCAGGGCAATGACAAACGCCCGGAATTAACGATGGGTCTTGCGAAAGGAGCGCGTTCGGCCAAATCCAAAACGGCATTGCGGAAGATTTTGCTGATTTCTGATTTTGGCGTGATGAAATCTGTAGCCCTTGTTGAGTTAAGGATATTTTCTTCGGCAGCCTGAACCCGTTCAGTTGAATATGTATCCAACAAAGTTTCAGGCGCCGTTCCATTCAACACCATCGCCAGCTTCCAACCGAGATTATCAACATCTTGAATTCCGGAATTGGCGCCCCTCGCACCAAAGGGGCTCACTTGATGAGCGCTATCGCCTGCAAACAACACGCGACCATGGCGAAATTTTTCCATGTGACGGCATTGGAATGTGTAAATCGATGTCCACACCAATTCATATTCAACCCCGGGACCGAGCATCGCGTCAACGCG
The DNA here is from genome assembly GCA_031423845.1 of Hyphomicrobiales bacterium. Taxonomy (GTDB): domain Bacteria; phylum Pseudomonadota; class Alphaproteobacteria; order Rhizobiales; family Aestuariivirgaceae; genus Aestuariivirga. The sequence goes on from JANPGD010000176.1 coordinate 5,167, forward strand.
AGACCTGATTTTTGCAGGTTCGAGTTCGGCTTTGCGGTCAATATCCCAACCCAGTTGAAAATCAATGCGCCAGATTCCATCTGGTTGTTTGTGTAGTAATGCGGAGTCACCGGATTTGAAATGCGGTTCAAACCAGAACCATCTTTCAGTCGGAAAATCGACATTCATGCGCACATCGGCGATGAGGAAGTTATCTTCGAAGACGCGCCCATCAAAACTCAAGCCCATCATCGAACGCAATGGTGAACGCGCCCCGTCACAGGCGATCAACCAATCCGCTTCAACCTTGTAGGGGCCATCGGGTGTCATCACATCGAGTGAAACATGGTCTACGTGAGTGATCAGTGCATCGACGCGGTTCTTGCCCCTGATCTCAATGGGCGCACCAGCGGCCTGTGCTTTTGCGATGGCATCGAAAAGAAATTTTTCAAAATAGGGCTGTTGCAAATTGATGAAAGCTGGAAATTGATGGCCACTTTCGGGCTGCAAGTTGAACTCATAAATTTGCCGATCATCATGAAACACTTTGCCCACATTCCAGCGCACACCTTTGTCTAAAATCGGGCCCGCCGCGCCAAGTCGGTCCGCTATTTCTAAGGTTCGTTTGGCAAAGCACAAAGCACGTGAACCGGCACCGGCTCCTTCATGGTCATCAAGAAGGAGAACGGGCACATTTTTCAATCCCAAATCGAGGGCGGCCGCCAGTCCGATAGGACCACCGCCGACGATAACGACAGGATGGCGCGCAGCAGTGGAACGATCTTGTTCCGCAACCTTGTGATAAGGGTAGGTGCGGAAAGCTAAGGGATAGCGATCTTCAACCAAGGGGCTCATTTTTGTAAAGCTTCCCACATCGCAATGTCACGTTCTGCGGTCCAAATGCGCGGCGTATCGATACCCAACGCTTCGTCGTAAGCGCGTGACACGTTGAAGGGCAGGCAGTGTTCATAGATGGCGTAATCCTTGAATTTGGGGTCGCAGGCCGCACGCACGGCGTCCCAAGCGTCTTTCAAGCTGCCACCACGAACCGCCACTTTGGCTGCGGCTCGATAAGTGCTGTCAACAAAATCGCGGGTGCGTTCCAGAGAAGCGTTTACAGTGCTGTTGCCGATCACAGCATCGCCACGGCCGGGTGCAATTGCGTCCAGATTGAAGGCATTGATATTATCAAGCGCTTTGCCCCAGTCATTAAAATGGCCATCGCCGCAATAACAGGCAGAATGGGCTTCAACGATGTCTCCTGTGAACATCACGTTTTGATCCGGCACATTGATCACAATATCGCCTGCCGTGTGAGCGCGGCCAACGTGCATTAAATCCACGCGACGCTTGCCGAGATAGACTGTCATGCGATCATTGAATGTAGTGGTGGGCCAGGTGAGGCCGGGGATGCTTTCATGGCCTTCAAACAAACGCGGAAAGCGCTGGAATTCCGAAGCCCAATCTTCAGCACCGCGTTCGACAACCATGGCACGCGCCTTCTCGCCCATGATCACTTGCGGCGCATTGAAGGCTGATGCACCCAGCACCCGCACCGCATGGTAGTGTGTAAGAACCACATGGCTGATCGGCTTGTCGGTGACACTGCGCACTTTCTCGATCACCTTATGCGCAAGACGTGGTGTTGCTTGCGCCTCTACGATCATCACGCTGTCATCGCCGATGATCACCCCCGAATTAGGGTCGCCTTCCGCAGTGAAGGCCCAAAGGCCTTTACCCACTTCGCTGAAAGTGATTTTCTTTTCGGTCATGTCGCCTTGTGATGCGAATGCTTTGGCCATGATGTTTTCCTTTAGCGCTGATAGGGATTTTGGAGGGCGGGCAAGACCTTGCCACTGCAATCCCCAAATCCGATTTTGTAGCCGTCTCCCTTAGCGCTTCCGCGCAAAGTGAGTGTATCATTGTCTTCAATGAAGCTGCGGGTTCCGCCGTCAATCGTAAGCGGCTCTTTGCCGCCCCAACTGAGCTCGAGAAGACTGCCACGGCTTTCTTTTGTGGGGCCGGAAATTGTGCCGGAGCCAAGAAGATCGCCCACATTCATGGCGCAGCCTGATGTGGTGTGGTGGGCGAGTTGCTGGGCGGCAGAGTAATACAACTCGACTGAGTTGGTGCGCGAGATTACCGATTCAGTGCCGTCTTCGGGTGTGAGTGCAACTTCAAGACCAATATCGTAAAGCATTGGGACTGGCTCTACGAGATAGGGTAACAAAGGCACATCTCGTATCGGTGTTGATGTGCGGAAAGGCTCGAGGGCGGCCTTGGTCACAATCCATGGTGATATAGTAGTGGCCGTAGCTTTGGCTTGGAAAGGGCCGAGCGGTTGATATTCCCACGCTTGAATATCGCGTGCTGACCAATCATTGAGCAACACATAGCCGAAAATCATGTCGTCAGCTTCGGCCACCGTAACAGGATGGCCGAATGTAGACGGTTGGCCTACGATTGCACCAATCTCAAGTTCAATATCAAAACGCCGCGAGGGTGCAAATGTTGGAGACTCTTGATCAGCAGATTTTAGTTGGCCCCACGGTCGACGAAAATCGGTTCCAGAAATTACCACTGAAGATGCACGGCCATTATAGCCGATGGGAATGTGAAGCCAGTTGGGGGGCAGGGCGTTTTCCGCACCACGGAACATGGTGCCCACATTGGTTGCGTGATTTCGGCCAGCGTAGAAGTCAGTATATTCAGCCACTTGGAAAGGTATGTGCAACTTTGCGGTCGCCTGAGCAACGAGATGCGGCTCGACCATCGTGCGCGCCGAAGAGCCTTCATGCAAAAGTTCAATCAGGCGGGCACGAAGAGTGGCCCAAACCTCTTGCCCCAAGCCCATCACTTTGTTCCACGAGGGCGCATCGAATACCGGATGATCAACAAGTTTCAAGTGACCATGCTTTTCCATCGCGACAACATCAAGAATCATGTCACCGATGGCCACACCGCAACGGGGTTTTTCATTGCCAATTGAAAAAACCCCATAGGGTAGATTGTTCAACGGAAAATCAGTCTCAGGATTATTGGCCGAGGCAACCCAACTTTTCATCAATTTCATATGAGTGACCTTCTATATCGCATCGGGTTGGGTTTCAGGAGCGGTTAAGGTAAAAGCAGTGAGAGCAAGACACGCATTCTCCACGGCTACAAGGCGTGGCCACAAGGCAAGGTCCATGCCCCACCGTCTTGCGTTATAGAGTTGCGGGATGAGGCAGATGTCGGCCACTGATGGCTGGCTTCCAAATGCGAATGGGCCGGGCTCAACCATCTCCTCCAGCGCGTCAAAGCCTAACGTCATCCAGTGCTGCATCCATTTGGTCTTGGCTTCAACATTGGCACCGAATTGGTCGGTCAATGTATTCATCACCCTGAGATTATTAATCGGGTGAATATCCATCGCAACAAGATGGGCAGCGGCCAAAATTTTAGCGCGCGCAATTGGATTTTCGGGGAGTAATGCAGGCGCAGGATAAGTCGATTCAATCCAATCGATAATGGCCAATGATTGCGTCAATATCGTTCCATCATCTAAAATAAGCGTTGGCACCAGGTGTTGAGTGTTGATTGCTCCATAGGCGGCGCTGTGCTGTTGTCCACCATGGGCAATCAAGCTGATGGGCAGAGCTTGATAACTCACACCTTTCAGAGCCAGCGCGATGCGTACACGCCATGCCGCCGATGACCGCCAATAGGTATAGAGTTTCATTTCTTGCCCGGTGTCCCATCAAACTTCTTTTCTAGGCTGGTCCAACAATCAATATAATCATCCTGCAATGGCGCTTCGGATGCTGCAAATTGTGTGAGGTGTTGAGGAAAGCGCGTTTCAAACATAAAGCTCATCGTGTCTTTTAACTTCTCCGGCTTCAGATCAGCATTGGATGCGCCCTCGAAGGCCGTCTTGTCTGGCCCGTGCGGCAACATCATGTTGTGAAGGCTCATGCCACCGGGCACAAACCCTTTGGGCTTGGCGTCATAGATTCCGTAGATATTACCCATCAGTTCCGACATGATGTTCTTATGATACCACGGCGGGCGGAATGTGTTTTCTGCAACGCCCCAGCGATCCCGGAACAGCACGAAATCGATATTGGCTGTGCCTTCCACACCCGATGGTGCAGTGAGAACCGTGAAGATTGAAGGATCAGGGTGATCAAATAAAATTGCGCCAACTGGGCAATAGGTTTTGAGGTCGTATTTGCATGGTGCATAGTTGCCGTGCCATGCCACCACATCGAGCGGGCTGTGGCCGATCTTGGTTTCGTGGAACTCGCCACACCATTTAATGGTGACCGTCGACGGCACTTCACGATCTTCATAGGCGGCGATTGGTGTTTTGAAATCACGGCGATTGGCCATGCAATTGGCGCCAATTGGGCCCCGGCCCGGAAGCGCGAACTTCTGACCGTAGTTTTCACAAACAAAACCACGGGCCGGGCCTTCGATAACTTCCACGCGGTAAACCAAGCCTCGCGGGATAACGGCAATTTCCTGCGGTTCCAAATCAATCACACCAAGCTCGGTGCAAAAACGCAACTTGCCCTGCTGTGGCACGATGAGAAGCTCTGAATCTGCCGAATAAAAATATTTGTCAACCATTGATGTGTTCACCAAATAGACATGTGATGCCATGCCTACTTGCGTGTTCACGTCACCCGCCGTGGTCATGGTTCGCATTCCCGCCAGCCAATTGAGTGGCACGTCAGAATGAGGCACCGGATCCCAGCGATATTGCCCAAGACTCACAACATCGGCTGGGTGATGGGGGGCAGATTTCCAATAGGGCAGGTCGATCTTTTTGAAGCGCCCCGTGTGCTTCACAGAAGGTCGAATGCGGTAACACCATGTGCGTTCGTTCTGGTGGCTGGGGGCCGTGAAGGCTGTGCCTGAAAGCTGCTCACCATAAAGTCCATAATCACATTTTTGTGGCGAGTTTTGCCCAATCGGTAAAGCACCGGGCAGGGCCTCAGTTTCAAAGTCATTGCCAAACCCGGGCATATATCCCGGCGTGATGCCAGATTTTAATTCAGTTGGGTTTGAGAAAAGCGATGTGGTCATAACCCTACCCTTGAAAATGAAATATAGTTGCATATGTAACAGTTGCCAACACAACATTCAATAGGCAAAATTGAGGCATGAAAAAAAATCAAAGCACTTCCCAAATTTTTGATCTTGATCAGTTTCTCCCTTATCTGCTGAACCAAGCGGCCGAGATGACCAGCCAGAACTTTCAAACAGTTTACCGGGTCGAATATGGCATGACGCGAACGCAATGGCGCGTTATGGCCAATCTTGGAAAATTTGGCTCAATGACGGCCGCAGAAATTTGCCGCCTCACCTTCATTGAAAAAACCAAGGTTTCACGGGCGGTTCTCGCGTTGGAGGAGAAAGGCTTTCTCCGGCGTGTGGCTGTTGTTGGCGACAGAAGGTCCGAAAGACTGTCACTTACACCGGCTGGCAGTGTTGCTTATCAAGCGCTTGGAAAAAGTGCAGCAGCCTTTGATCGCGACCTTCGCAAGCGATTGGGTCACGCAGTTGCCGATACCCTTGAGGATGTGCTGCGAACCTTAATGGTGAATCCCGAGGGTGTAAGCTCGAGCTTTCCTTAAAAAAGGAAAACCCGCTATCTCATTGAGATAACGGGTTTTTATTTGGTTGCGGGAGCCAGATTTGAACTGACGACCTTCAGGTTATGAGCCTGACGAGCTACCGGGCTGCTCCATCCCGCGTTAAGGATGCTGGCTTCTAACACAGTTCCCGCCAATGTGAAGCCCTGATTGAAATCTTTTTTATTTTTGCAAACTTGGTTTGGTTTGTGCCCTTTTGGCACGGTTTGAACCACTTTTACTCGTCGAAGTAAGGCTCTGTTAATGCAAAAGTTTCTGGCGGAAAGGGTTTCGAAACTTGTGTCGCCTATTCTTGTTCACATGACACGCGTTGTTGTGTCCCAGGCTTTCCCGGATTAGGTACTGCGTACCGGGTAACCAGTTTGTGCAAAAGGCTCCCCAGTTGGGAGCCTTTTGTTTTACGAGAACAGCTTCTGTGCCGGCAAACGATCAAATCTAATGAGGCTGTTTTATTTGAAATTGCTGCTTCTTCCTCCTAACTTCGAAGTCTAGGAGAATCATCATGCGATTTATAAGTCACCTGTTTGCCGTACTGTTTTGTTTAGCATTTGCGAATTCTGTTCATGCCCAAGATGCAACCCAAGCTGAACCCGCTGAAAAAGGCAAGCTCAGTAAATTTGGTAACTGGATTGTTTTATGCCCTCCTGATGGAGACGTCTCTGGTGCGCGCTGTGCTGCGCAATTTTCACTCATTGATAAGAAGCGCAAACTGGCTGTTATTGTTTGGCGCATTGGATTTAACAAACAAAAGAAATTGGCCATGGATATGGTGACACCGACTGAGGTCTTTATTGCTAAGGGAGTTCGCGTGGCGATCGGAAAGAATCCGGCAATCATTCTTCCTTATGTTAGTTGTGGGCTACGCGGCTGCCAATCCACCACTACAATTACTCCAGAACTCATGGCGGGAATTAAAGGTGCAACAAGCGCTATACTCATCCTCGCTCCGACCAATGGAAAAAATTTGCAGCTTAAGCTCGATATCACTGGCTTGGGTGGCGCTGTTGACGCGCTGAATGGCCAATGACCCATTATCCCAGAAATATGAAGGGATATGGTCGCGCTATTCCTGATGCCAAATGGCCTGAGGGTGCGCATGTGGCTGTTCAGTTTGTATTGAATTACGAAGAAGGTGGCGAGAATAATATTCTGCATGGCGATGCTACTTCAGAGGCATTTCTGTCTGAAATCGTAGGCGCTGCTTCTTGGGTGGGCCAGCGTCATTGGAACATGGAATCGATTTACGAGTATGGTGCGCGCGCTGGCTTTTGGCGGTTGTGGCGCATGTTCACGGTGCGCAAAATTCCACTGACTATTTATGGTGTGGCCACCGCTTTGCAACGTTCGCCGGATCAAGTGCAGGCTATGTTGGAAGCGGGCTGGGAAATTGCGTCCCATGGTTTGAAATGGGTTGAGCATAAAGATATGTCTGAAGCGGATGAGCGCGCTTCAATTGCTGAAGCCATTCGCATTCACACGGAGGTAACAGGGGAACGGCCTTATGGCTGGTACACTGGCCGCTGCTCGATGAATACCACTAAGTTGGTGATGGAGGAGGGCGGGTTCATGTATTCATCGGATGATTATTCTGATGATCTGCCTTACTGGTTGCCAAAGGTGGATGGCGGGCGTCATTTGATTGTTCCCTACACGCTTGATGCCAATGACATGCGCTTTGCAACGCCGCAAGGTTTCAACACAGGCGAACATTTTTATCAGTATTTGAAGGACTCGTTTGATTGCCTTTATGCTGAGGGCAAAGCAGGATCACCCAAGATGATGTCGATTGGATTGCATTGTCGTTTGGTGGGTAGGCCGGGCAGAGCTTTAGGTTTGGCAAAGTTTATTGATTATGTTTTAGCCCATGAGAACGTGTGGATTGCCAAACGCATTGATATTGCAAAACATTGGCATGAGATGTTTTAGAGCGTCAGCGCGAACTCGTTCTCCAACCAAACCTCTTCCAAATTATCTCCCGGGCCTTTGCGGTCAATGATGAGGAAGCGGCTCTCATTCGAAACCAAGAGCGGATGGTGCCACGCGTTTGGCTTATAGTTTACGCCTTGGGTGCCGCTGGCACTAAAAGCGCGATAAGATTTTTCATTTAGTGGGTCTGCGCAAACCAAAACAAACCAATCTTCATTTTGCAGTGGATAGAAGAGCTGACTTCCAAGCGGGTGACGCTCCATGAGTTTTATGACGATGGGTTGTGGGCGCGGCAGCGCTGAGAAAATGCTGATTATGGCTTTACCATCGCCAACATCGATATTTGCTAGGTCGTGGACCCGCGTCGCGAAGCCTTGGTTTATGGGGCGCTGTTCTGCACCTTCAATTTCTACAACATCACCAAAAGGTGCAAAGGCTTGTTTCGTCAGCGGCTCAATTTTCATTTGAGGTTCAGCTTCATGTGGCGGTTCACGTCTTTATAGAGAAGATAGCGGAAGCGGCCCGGACCGCCAGCATAACAGGCTTGCGGGCAGAAGGCGCGCAGCCACATGAAGTCGCCCGCCTCCACTTCCACCCAATCTTGGTTGAGCCGGTAAACCGCTTTACCTTCCAGCACATACAACCCGTGCTCCATCACATGCGTTTCGGCAAATGGGATCACGCCTCCGGGTTCAAAATTCACAATGCTTACGTGCATGTCGTGGCTGAGATTTGTAGGGTCGACAAAGCGCGTTGTGGACCATGCACCATTGGTGTCAGGCATCACGTGCGGGGTCACATCTTTTTCATTCACCACGAAGGCCGTCGGCGGCTTAATGCCTTTCACGGCTTCATAGGATTTTCTAATCCAATGAAAACGCACGGGCACCGCTCCGGTATTTTTGAAACTCCATTTTGAGGCGGGAGGAATGAAAACATAAGAGCCTTCGACAAGCTTGTGCATCTTTCCAGAAAGCGTCAGCGAGGCAGTTCCTTCTACAACAAATAAAACGCCTTCAGCAATTTTGTCTGGCTCTGGGTTGTCACTGCCGCCGCCGGCACTCACTTCCATAATATATTGTGAGAAAGTTTCTGCAAATCCTGAAAGAGGACGCGCGATAATCCAGGCTCTCGTCTTGTCCCAGAAGGGCAGGTAGCTGGTAACAATGTCACTCATCACGCCTTTTGGGATCACCGCATAAGATGTTGTGAAAACGGCCCGTCCGGTGAGCAGTTGGGTTTGCGGAGGAAGGCCACCATGAGGTGCGTAGTATTTGTGGTCCGTCATCATCATGCCTTTTACTTTGCGTTCGTGGTATTTAAGTCAATCATGGCGCAAAGAGCAAATACTTAGATTTTGGACTGACAGGTTACAGTTTGAAAGTGGAGAGGCTCTGCAAAGATTTCACATCCTTGCCTTCGATCACACCCAGAACTGCGCGGGCCAATTCTTGACCTGCGAAACGGTGATCTTCATTGACAAGAATAAGTTGGGGCCGGAACCAGCCAATGAAGGGCGATGATTGTTTAGTTACAAAATCAAAATCGTCACCGATTTTTTGTCCAGCTTCTTCCAAGCCTGAAATCAGGGCCATTGTCATTAATTCACTGGAACTAATATAGCCATCGGGAGCTTCGACATTTTTAGTAAAAGACTTCGCATGATTTCTAACTTCAGTAATGTTTGAATCGATACTAAAATTATGGAGCGGAAATTCTGCAAGACCATGCTCGTGCAAGCCTGCCGTAAATCCCTTTATAGTGTGTTCATGGTAGAAGAGGCTGGGCGGTGGTTTCAAATGCGCAATGCGCTTGCGCCCACGGCTTGCCAAAATATCAACAGCTAAGCGGCCGAAGCTTTCGCCATCGCAATCATGGTAGGCATGATCGATGCCGCAATCAGTACGTCCGTGGGTCACAAAGGGTAAATGATTGGCTGTGAGATAGCGCACGCGCTGATCATCAGCTTGAGTGCGTGAGATGATAACACCATCAGCCAATTTGTTTTCGACTACGTAACGCACCGGGGCCATAGGATCATCTAGACTGTAAGGGGTCACCACCAAGTGATAGCCCGTATCAGCGAGCGCTTCGGAAATGCCAAGGACTATGTGTTCGGTAAAACCTGTGGCATTGCTTTCTGTATTCAAAATCAAACTGATGACGTTGGTTTTTCCGGTGCGCAGGCGTACCCCAGCACGGTCTGGCATGTAGCCAGCTTGTTGAGCAGCAAGCTTCACGCGCCGTCTTGTTTCTTCGGCAATTTCTGGGTTGTCACGCAAAGCCTGACTGACTGTTGAAACACCAAGACCGGTTATTTCCGCAAGCGTGCGAAGTGTGGGTCTTGTTGCTATGTCTGCGGATTTGACCATTTGGGCATTAACACTAACCATTGTCTGAAACGATACAAGTGGATATTTTCCATTGTGCAATGCAGCAAAAAGAATCTTTACTGAATCTAATCTGAAACGTTGCAAATTTTTTTAAATTCACATAGCGTTACAGGCACCCACTAAAAGACAAGGGAGGAAACTGTCATGGGAATTAAAAAATTTGCTGCCGCTCTCGCGTTTTCAGCGTCAATTTTGACCGCTGGACTTGCTTCTGCGACGGATCTTGAAGTTACACATTGGTGGACATCTGGTGGTGAAGCCGCCGCTGTTGCCGAATTTGCTAAGGCAGTTGATGCTTCGGGCGATCATTGGGTTGACGGTGCTATCGCTGGTTCAGGCGACACTGCGCGTCCAATCATCATTTCACGCATTTTAGGTGGCAACCCTATGGGTGCTACACAGTTGAACCCAGGCAAAGATGCTGATGATCTGATTGCTGCTGGTCTTCTTGAAGACATTACTGATGTTGCAACTGCTGGTGATTGGGCCCACATTTTGCGTCCAGCTTCGCAGCTTGCAAGCTGCACCAAAGATGGCAAAGTTTATTGCGTTCCAGTGAACTTGCATTCAGCACAATGGATGTGGACCAACCGCAAAGTGTTTGAAGATGCAGGCATTGCTCCAGCACAAAACTGGGCTGAACTTGTAGCTGCTGCTCCTGCTTTGAAAGCCAAGGGCATTCAACCATTGTCGCTTGCACAAGGCTGGCCAGTTGGCTTGCTCGCTGGTGACGTTCTTGTCGCGCTTGCTGGTGTTGATAACTTTGTGAAGGTTTACAAAGATCGTGACTTGACAATCGCTGGCGGACCAGAATTTGCAAAAGTGTTCGAAGCTCTTGCTGCCGTTCGTGAATTCGTGCCTGCTGACAAAATGGTTCCACAGTGGAACGAAGCTGTTGGCCTCGTCATTCAAGGCAAAGCTGCTGCGAACATCATGGGTGACTGGGCTGGCGGCGAATTTGCTGTTGCCAAGATGGTTGCCGGTAAGGACTATGATTGCTTGCCAGGTTTGGGTGTGACTCCAGTTCTGAACACTGGTGGTGACGTGTTCTACTTCCCCAAGAACAAAGACGCTGCAGTGACTGCTGCTCAAAAGAAGATGGCCGCAACACTCGTGACCAAAGAAGTGCAAGTTGCATTCAACCTGAAGAAGGGTTCATTGCCAATGCGTGCTGACGTTGATCTGTCTGCTGCGAATGATTGCATGAAGAAGGGTCTGGAAATTCTGGACAAATCAACAGCAGTGTTCCCGAACGATGTTCAAATGATTGATCGTGACTCGATCAACCAAATTAACGACACGTTCACAGCATTCATGGCTGATCCAGCAATGACAGCTGCTGCAGCTCAAGCTAAGTTTGCCGACATCATCAAGAACGCTCCTAAGTAAGTTTTCTTGATCTGATACATTGCGCGGGTTCGGTTTTCTTCGGAAAGCCGAACCCGTTGTCTGCTCAAAAATGTGGTGGGGAGTTGGGGCATATGGATCGGCCAAATCCGTTATTTAGAAACTTGTCGTCTAAAATTGCATCATTGCCAATGATGCT
>JANPGD010000177.1:0-7658 GCA_031423845.1 Hyphomicrobiales bacterium
GAAGAAAAAGCAAGGAAGAAGAAATAAATCTACCCTTCTCCCCTTGAGGGAGAAGGTGGATCGCGCCTCTTTGTGCGAGCGGATGAGGGGTTGGCACAGCGAGTCCAGATCAACCAACCCCTCATCCGGCGTTTCACGCCACCTTCTCCCTCAAGGGGAGAAGGGTAGATTTATTTCTTCTTCCTTGCTTTTTCTTCTCTATCCAAAACCAACCCCGCTCCGATCTTATGCTTCTTAAACAGCTTCATCATATCCACCAAAATAGCGTTCCGCTTGGCTTCCAATTGAGCAACGGTCTTGCCGTTGCTTTGCGCTTCGCAGCCTTCGATCAAACGAGTTTCAAGCGCATCATTCCATTTGGGAAATTTTAAATCAGTCCATGGCAATTCTAATGTAGGGTCGAACTGTTTCATAAAATCGCGCATGCCGCCGGGGCCGCCTGCTAAATGATAAGTTTGGAATGAACCCATGAAGGCCCAGCGCATTCCGGCGGAATAAATAATTGAGTCATCAATATCTTCAGTGCTGCCCACATCTTTGTCCAGAATGTGCAAAGCTTCGCGCCACAAAGCTTCCTGCAGCCGGTCGCAAATGTAACCGTCGATTTCTTTTTTCAGTCGCAACACTTGCATGCCGATGGATTCAAAATAGGCTTTGGCGCTGGCCATGCTGGCTTCGCTGGTTTTGGTGCCGGGCACAATTTCAACTAAGGGCAATAAGTAAACTGGATTGAACGGATGGCCAATAATCACGCGCTCAGGGTGATGCGCACATTCTGATTGCAGGCGGGTGGGCAAGAAGCCTGAGGAGGAGGAAGAGATGACCACATCCGGTTTGGCAATCGCGTCAATATCTTTGAACAGTTTGATTTTGAGGGCCTCGCGTTCAGGCGCTGCTTCATGGATGAATTCGGCTTTGCTTGCCATTTCTGAAAGATCAGTAGTGAAGATGAGCTTGCCTTTTTTCTTTGGCTTGCCGAGTAGTTTTTCCATCGAAGGCCAGGCGATTTTGATCTGAGCTTTTAGCTTGGCTTCGGCGGATTGCGAAACATCATAGGCAATTACGTTGATGCCGCGAATGAGTGCCCGTGCGGCCCAACCAGCGCCGATCAGGCCTGTACCAGCAATGCCGATAGTTTTTGGCTTCATATCAAGTCTTCCACATTAAAGAGTTCGGTTGTCGCGTTTGATTTTAGGAGGAGATCACGATGTTTCTGACGCTCAGGATCAGCTAAAAAACCATCGAAAGCCGCTTGTGATTCAAATGATAGAATGTGAATCTCTGTCATGTGATTTTGAGTCCGTAGTCTTCGCTGCAAAGTTCCGCCATGGTTTTTCAATAGTGGCAAAACGAGATTTTCGTATTCGTCGAAACTGGCAATCCCATCGGCCGGAATTTTAACAACGAGTGCCAGTGTTAGTGTCATTGTGCTTTTAACCCCAAAATCTTGCGGCCTTCATCGGGTGTTGCCACTTTAGTGCCGAGAATTTCGATGATCTTCACAGCGCGCTCAACCAATGTAGCATTGCTGGCAAACACGCCCTTGTCGAGATAGAGATTATCTTCCAGCCCCACGCGCACATGGCCACCGAGCAGCACGGCTTGCGCCACCGCTGGAAACTCATTGCGGCCAATGCCGAAGGCGGCCCAGATGGCATTCTTCGGCAATTGGCTTTTCATATAAGCCATCGTCTCAGTGTTATAAGGTGCGCCCCACGGAATGCCGAGGCAGAGTTGGAACAGCGGTAACTCATCCATCAAGCCTTCTTCACACATTTTGGATGCGAACCAGACGTGGCCGGAATCAAACACTTCCATTTCGGCCTTCACGCCATAAGATTGAATGAGCTTGGCTTGTTCGCGCAATTGCAGCGGCGTTTGCACCATAATATTATTGCTATCGCCAAAGTTCATGGTGCCGCAATCAATGGTGCAAATTTCGGGACGCAGTTCTTTGATGTGAAGGTAACGCGTCTGCGGGCCAACCAGATCGGTTCCCGGCCCCCATTTCATTGGCTCCTCACCGGGGCCAACATCTAAATCTCCACCCATGCCAGCGGTAAAATTGATGATTACGTCTTTATTTTTAGCGCGAATTTTTTCCATCACATCGCGGTATAAATCCACATCGCGTGTGCCTTTTCCAGTTACAATGTTTCGCACATGGCAGTGAACTATGGTGGCACCTGCCGTTGCTGCTTCCAGCGCTGACGTGGCAATCTGCATAGGTGTAACGGGAATAGCGGGGTGCTTTCCCACCGTGTCACCTGATCCGGTGATCGCTGCGGTAATAATGACTTTTGATTGCATGGTGTTTCTCCCTGAGAGACAGGTTAGTTTAAACATGGCAGTTCTGGCGATAAAAATACGCCAGTGGGTTGTAATATTCCGACATGTGGCCCCATGGCGTTGATTTCAAAATACTGATAGATTTGCAATTGGTGGGGCCCAGAGATGAGGAGTTTGCTATGAAGCTGACAAAACTATTTGCAATTATAGGCATATGCATAGGAATTTTTACAAGCGTCGCCAGTGCTGGTGAGCAAACATTCGCCAAACCAAAGCAAGGCGGAATTCGGATTGATTGGTGTTATCAATGGGGCGTTGCTTGCGGTTTTCCGGCGGCTGAACAGTTTTGCCAATCCAAAGGCTTTTCGCATCAATCTGATTTTGTTCAAGATGTGGATATTGGTGCCAGCGGCATACCGACAGTTGTGACAGGAACTGGTCAGATATGTAATGCGCCGAATTGTGATGGTTTTACTTATATCACTTGCGTGAAGCCAGATTTGCCACCCCCACCGCCAGCGCCACCACCTCCGGGTCCCAGTGACGATTCACATTTTTATAAGAAGCCAAAACTTGGTGGCGCCCGCCTGAACTATTGTTTCAAGAAAGGCATAGGCTGTGATGGCCAAAAGGCAGCGGATGCTTATTGTGATGCCAAAGGTTATGACGAAGCCACTGACTTTAACCAATCGGCACCGCTGACCAAGTTTGTGCCAACGCGGTACATTGGCAACGGCAAGATTAGCAATGAAGCCATCAGCTTCTCATTCTCGGATATTACGTGCGAAAATAATTAACGAATGCAGCAGGCGGCGCTTAAAGTGCCGCCTGCCAATTCTTTATGGCCTCGATTGGCCACAACAACATCACGACATTTAACGTGAGATTATCTCTAATCACCACAAGCGCCAATAGCTCCATGGCAAGTGCTGCGATGACTGTAGCTTTCATTGGCGACTTGCTGGCGGCCACAAAGCCCAAAATCATAAACCCAATATCGCTTACCGAATTTAAAATACTATCACCGAAATAATCGAGCGAGATGGTGGCCGCGCGATAACGATTGATGATGAAGCTGCTGTTTTCAAACACTTCCCATGTACCCTCAATGAGAGTGGCGATGGCCAGCTTGATGGCAAATGACCAGCGTTTGGCAACCAATGTTATTGCGCCGTAGAAAATGAAACCATGAATGATGTGGGACAGCGAATACCAATCGGCAATATGCTGTGAATTTTCAGAGCTGTTCACGACGCCGTGCCACAGCTTAACTGCGCCAGTTTTGCAAATATATAGTCGCCCATTGAGCCGTTCAATCGAAGCGGTGGCTGCAATGATTGCAAATGTGGGGATAAACCTAAAAGCTTCTTTCATTCACCAATTTTAAAGCGCGAAAGTGCTCAAACATCAACCCCCGGAATTTCCAAAAGCGAGCAACCGGAAATTTTCCACGTTCCGTCGGCCTGTCTTTGCATTGCATAAACTGCTTCATAATGGTGGCCATCCCTAGTGGTGAGAGTTACATGCTGTGCAGGGCGGCCAACACTATCAATGGTCAGTTCGCCAAAACGATAGCTGTCATTGTTGTAAACCGGTGCGTAGCCTTGTTTGACCATGGCCATAAAATTATCGACAGTGGGAAAAATTTTAGTAACCAAGGGGGCTGCGAATGAATAAGCCAAAGGACCATTGTCAGATTTGAAGGCATCGAGTTGTCCGGAAATAACGTGCTGGAAGGCCTGCTTGTCAACCGCAGTGACGTCCTCGGCTGAGGCGGGGGTTATGATGAGTAGAGCGAAAAGCAGAGCGGTGAAAAATCTTAACATGACAACCTCCATTGATTTGATCTGTGCTACGTATAATCCACGGTACTGGTTTTATGGGTGCATCAGCAACTAATGGGTTCGTGATAATGAGTGATCATTCTGTGTTGGACATTGCTTCTACATGGTTGGGTGAGGGCCGCAAAGTGGCCTTGGCAACTGTGATTGAAACGTGGGGATCAGCCCCGCAGCCCGTGGGCAGCCAATTGGTGATTGATGCCGACGGACACTTTATGGGATCGGTTTCAGGTGGTTGTGTTGAGGGTGCGGTGGTGACAGAAGCGTTCGATGTGATTTCCAGTGCTGCTGCGAAGGTTTTGAGTTTTGGCGTGGCTGATGAAACTGCATGGAAAGTGGGCCTCGCTTGTGGCGGCAAAATCAGAGTTTATGTGGAACCTGTAACGTGAAGGCCGAAATTCTCAAAGAAATTCTGGAAGCGCGTGCTGCGCGTCGCGCAATAGCGGTGGTGACGGACTTAGCTTCAGGAGCGCAGCGCATTGTGGCGCGAGGCGATGGGTTTGACGACGCTTTTCGGTTTGATAAATCCAGCGTGGTGGACGACACGTTTGTTGCAATTCATAATCCACCTTTGCGTCTTGTAGTCATCGGAGCTGTGCACATTGCACAGAGCATGATCCCCATTGCGCAAGCTACAGGTTATGATGTGACGGTGATTGATCCGCGTGGGGCTTTTGCCTCAGGTGCACGATTTCCGAATGTTACTTTGTTTGATCAGTGGCCGCAGGATGTGTTGCCCAAAATTGGTTTGGACGCTCGAACCGCTTTTGTGGCGCTGACTCATGATCCCAAAATTGATGATCCGGCATTGGAGTTGGCGTTAAAGTCTGGCGTGTTTTACATTGGGGCCTTGGGATCCAAGAAAACACAAAGCGCCCGCCGTGAGCGTTTAGCCGCTGCTGGCTTTAGCGAAGCGCAACTCGCTCGCATTTGTGGGCCGATTGGTTTGAGCATTGGAGCAGTGGGTGCTGCTGAGATTGCGATTTCCGTGATGGCCGAGATGACCCAATGTTTGCGGTTGGGTTCAAAGTGAAGTTTGGTTCATTTAATGTGACCGAGGCAGAGGGCGCTATACTTGCCCATGCTGTGCACATTGAAACTGGAGTTCTAAAAAAGGGCCGTGTGCTTTCTGCCGACGATATTGCGCATTTGCTTGCAGCGGATATTACCGAGATCATCGTTGCGAAGCTCGATGCGAATGATATTCCCGAAGATCGTGCCGCCTATGAAATTGCCGTTGCAGCTTGCGGAATGCATGCAAATTCGCAACCGGCTTTTACAGGGCGTGCAAATCTCTACGCTAATGCCGCAGGGCTAGTCGTTGTTGATGAAGCACGGGTGCGGGCGATCAATCATTTACATGAGAGTTTAACCTTCGCCACTTTGCCGAATTTGGCACGTGTTGAAGCTCATCACATGCTGGCTACAATCAAAATTATTCCCTTTGCAGTGCCGCGTGATGTGCGTGATGCGGCTTTGAAAATTATAGCTCTTGAACCCTTGGTGAAAGTTGCGCCATTCAAAGCTTTGCGCGTCGGTCTGGTGATTACCAAACTGCCACAGACGAAAGAGACACTGATTACCAAATCCGAATCGGCAATTCGAGATCGCGTGTTGGCCTTAGGGGGGGTGATGGCAGATGTTGCCGTTTGCAATCACACCCAACAGGACGTGCGCAAAGCCATCGAAAATATGCTGGCCGATATTATTCTGGTGTTTGGTGCTTCAGCCATTGTGGACCGGGCGGATGTTATTCCAGCGGCATTGATTGATGCTGGTGGCGAAGTTTTGCATGTTGGAATGCCCGTGGACCCCGGTAATCTATTGATGTTGGGGCGTCTAAACACCATATCCGTCGTCGGCGTGCCGTCCTGCGCACGTTCACCAAAAACCAATGGTTTTGATTGGGTTTTGGCGCGGCTGATGGCGGGGTTGGATGTGAAACCGCATGACATAATGGATATGGGTGTTGGTGGGTTGCTTGCTGAAATACCGTCGCGCCCCAGCCCACGCGATCCGCAGGTGCTAACATCATCGGCACCGCGCGTTGCTGCATTAGTATTGGCGGCGGGATCATCAACACGCATGGGAAGCAATAAATTGCTTGCGGATATTCAAGGCCAGCCGATGATTGCCCGAACCGTAGAGCGGATTGCTCAATCGCGTGTTGAGAAAATTATGGTGGTGACAGGACATCAGGCCGAAGATGTGAGTTCTGCATTGCAAGGGCAGGGCGTCGAATTCGTCCATAATGTCAATTTCGCGCTGGGTCTCTCAACGTCATTGCGGTTGGGAGTTTCAAAAGTGCAAAATTCTTGCGATGCGATTTTGGTTTGTCTTGGTGACATGCCGTTGATTGAAGCGCGGGATATTAACCGCATGATTGCGGCCTTTAACCCGACTGAAAATCGTTCCATCGTTGTGCCTGTGCATGGCAGCAAATTTGGTAATCCGGTTCTGTGGGGTGCTTCGCATTTTGCAAACTTGATGACTTGCGAGGGTGACCGTGGGGCGCGAGGGCTTTTGGAAAACCTGCGGGAAGAAGCGGTGGAGATTGCGGTTGAGCATGAAGGCGTGGTGCTTGATGCCGATACGCCGGAAGCCTTGGCTTTGATTAGATCAATTGCATCGACCGAAAACTGACATGGCCTTTACGACCAATGATAATGTGGTCTTGCACGAGGATGCCAAGTGGCAAGCCTGCAGCCATCACTTTCTTGGTCATCTCAATATCAGCCATTGAGGGCGTGGGATCGCCGGAAGGATGATTGTGCACCATCACGATGGCCGTTGCTGAAAGCTCAAGGGCGCGCTTGATCACCTCGCGGGCGTAAACAGGCGCGTGATCAACCGAGCCTGTCTGTTGCACTTCATCGGCAATCAGTTGGTTACGCTTATCAACGAACAGCAACCTAAAACTCTCGATCTCGTTGAAGGCCATAGCGGCGCGGCAATATTCAACAATGTGAGTCCAGCTACTTAAAATTGGGCGATTCAGGACGGCACCACGGGTGAGACGCAAAGCTGCGGCTTGTATAAGTTTAAGTTCGGTGGCCACTGCAGGGCCCACACCTTTCACTTCCATCAAGCGTTCAGGTTCGGCGCTAATCACTTCGGCAAAAGTTCCAAACCGCGCCATCAACGCTTTGGCGATGGGTTTAGTGTCACCGCGCTTTATGGCGCGGAACAAAACCATTTCGAGTAGTTCATAATCGGGAAGCGCACTGGGGCCACCCTCATTGAACCTATCACGCAAACGTTCGCGGTGGCCGAGATAGGTAAATGCAGTTGCATCTTCCAGCCCCTCTTTGCTCATGGCTAAGACTTAAAGGGTGGGCGGTGCAGACCCTTGGGGGAAAGCGTGAAAATCTCGTATCCGGTTTCAGTAACGGCGATTGTATGTTCAAACTGCGCTGACAAAGAACGATCGCGGGTTACTGCCGTCCAGCCATCACTCAGAATTTTCACATGGGGTTTGCCAAGATTGATCATGGGCAAAGAGGGGCTGGAAGATGCAACTGCATTTAC
>JANPGD010000178.1:0-6108 GCA_031423845.1 Hyphomicrobiales bacterium
GTTTATGGGTGAAGATGACGGCTACGTTTATGGCCGCTATGGCAACCCTACTGTTACAATGTTTGAAGAGCGTTTGGCTCTGCTTGAAGGTGCCGAAGCTTGTTATGGTGTGGCCTCTGGCATGGCCGCT
Organism: Hyphomicrobiales bacterium; assembly: GCA_031423845.1. GTDB lineage: Bacteria > Pseudomonadota > Alphaproteobacteria > Rhizobiales > Aestuariivirgaceae > Aestuariivirga. Next base: position 131 of record JANPGD010000178.1, read on the forward strand.
GTTTTTGGCGCACTGGCGTGTCAACTCAAAGCTGGTGATCACATTGTTTCATCCAAAGCTTTGTTTGGTTCCTGCTATCAGGTGATCACCAGCATTTTGCCACGCTTTGGCATCACCCACACTCTGGTTGATGGCGGCGATTTGGCAGCATGGGCTGCTGCTATCACGCCGCAAACCAAATGTTTATTTTTAGAAACACCTTCAAACCCCACGCTTGATATTATTGATCTGGCGGCGGTGTGTGAGATTGGTAACAAAGCTGGCATCAATGTCGTGGTCGATAACATTTTCGCCACGCCAATTTTGCAAAAACCATTGAAATTCGGCGCTGATGTGATCGTTTATTCCGGCACCAAACACATGGACGGGCAGGGCCGCGTTTTGGGTGGGGCAATTGTCTCGACCAAGAAGTTCAAAGAAGAACAATTGAAGCCATTCCTGCGCCATACTGGTCCATCAATTTCACCTTTCAACGCATGGGTTTTGCTCAAAGGTTTGGAGACCATGAAACTTCGCGTTGAGGCACAGAGCAATTCCGCACATTCTGTGGCTGAACATTTGGGTGCCACCAAGGTTGTAAACCGTGTTCTCTATCCGCATTTGGATAGCCACCCACAGGCGGCACTTGCCAAAAAGCAAATGACACTGGGTGGCACCATGGTCACATTTGAAGTGGATGGCGGAAAAGCTAAAGCTTTCGACGTGCTGCGCCGCTTAAAACTTGTTGATATTTCCAACAATCTCGGCGACGCCAAATCTTTGATGACACATCCAGCCTCGACAACGCACCGCAACATCGGTCCGGAAGCCCGTGCTATGATGGGTATAACCGACGGAATGTTGCGTCTTTCCATAGGGTTAGAAGACGTTAAAGATATTTTGGATGATGTGAAACAAGCGTTGACGGGCTGAGTTAGCCCGTCACAATTCTAAATGTCCCAATGGCCATGGCCAACATGCCAACCACTATGGTGAGTTCGCGGCGTGGTGCAATCTTAGAAAGCCAGCCGCCTGCTAAAGCTGCCGGAAGGCCACCAATCACCAAACCAGCAACGGGCATAAACACGGTGTGCCAATCCGCACCACCCTGCCAATGGCCAATGAAGAAAGCAAAAACAAACGAAAGGAATACGGCCAGGCTCACCGTAAATTCTGCAATGTTTGTAGACCCAATTGCATAGCGGCTTTCGATACCGGCACCGAGCAGGCCTGTCGTTACAATCGGGCCCCAGCTGCCGCCAATACCTTCAACCAAGCCACCACCGAAACCGACTAATTTCGCAAACCATTTCGGTAATTTATGCGGCAGCACATTGCGAAAGCCACGATAAATAATCAGCGCACCAACGCTCAATAGATATGCGTTGATAAGATGGAACAGCACTTTTCCTTTCAAAGTAGTGAGCAACATCGCTCCTAAAAATCCACCGAATGAGCCGAAAATACAAAGTGCAAACAGTAGTTCCCAAGTGTGATTTTTATTAATAAAATGCGAAATTGCTGCCGTAAAAGTTGTCGGCAATTTGGCAGCATTCACGCTCGCTGAAGCCAATGCCGGAGGAATGCCTTGCGCCAGAAGTACTGACGAAGAAATGATACCAAATCCCATGCCCAAAGTTCCATCTACCAATTGAGCAAAAAAACCAACTATTGCGAACGACCAAAACTGTGACATGTGATCTCTCTTTAGATTTAAGAATTAGGCGCCGTTGCGCATTTCGGTGCGGATGATTTTGCCATTGGCGCTAAAGTGAATGCCGCATTCAATTTTATCGGAACCCATCCAACGTCCAGCACGCGGATTGTCTGCACTGCCACCGGGCGAAGTGCAGGTGAGTGGCATACAGCCAATAGAATGATATCCAGCAAGCTTAAGCGGATGCGATGGCAATTGATGGTTCACCATATAAGTTTGCAAATCGAGAGCCGTAAAACCAGCTAAGGGTTCTACCTTCAAACGCTCACCATCAAGCGATACGAAATTGAGGTCTGCTCGGGTAGCACCATGAAAACGCTTGCGACCAGAGATCATCACATCAAAACCTTTGAATGCTTTTTCCATCGGCAAAGTTTTACGAATGTTGCAGCACTTATCAGGATTGCTGAGATGCAGTGAACCCGCAGGATCAACATTTTCAATATCAGCAACATTGGGCTGAAACACACGCACATCGCGCAAACCCAATTCACGCACAAGGCGATCACGATATGCAATGGTTTCGGGGAACAGTTTTAAGGTATCAAGAAATATGATGGGCAGATCACGGTCCACTTCTGAAACCATGTGCAATAATACAGCAGATTCAGCACCGAAGGATGAAAGCAACGCAATGCGTCCTTTGAAGTCACGAGCGATGGTCCGTATAAGTCCGCGACCTTCGAGACCCGCATAGGCCTCAAGCAGATCATTTTCATTGTTTAAGGACGGAGGGCTTTTAGCCAGCATGGGGTTGCTCTTCCCAAGGTGCAAAACCTTGATGACGTTGCGACCACACTTCGCCTTCGCCAGCGACACGGAATAGGCCGCGCTGATAGGCGAGTGACATTTGATGCGAGGCCGCTTGCCATGACTGCAGCGGGAAGCGATCATTCACGATAAATGAATCAAATCCAACTTGATGCATATATTGCAGTTGGTCAGGCAACAAATTGCCTTCAGCGCGAAGCTCGCCGCGATAACCATCCAAGCGCAAACCACGCGCCAGTGAGTAGGCGCGGCCATCTGTGAAAGCGGGAAATGCCAGCACGATGATTGCCACTTGTGAGAGATAAGGAGCGAGAGAATCGATCTTATCGGTGTTCGCCAGCTTAACACCGAGCACACCAGGAAATTTGGCTAAAGTGTCCCAGTCCTTTGCAAGGCGTGTAAATGACACAATAATCTTGCCACCCTCAGGCAGCACGGCTTCGTCATCCAATGTTGTCCATTCGTCTGAAACGAACGCGTTGTTTTTAAGCAGCGGCATAGAGAGCCTCCTTAAATGGGGCAGGGCCCAATCGGCGGTAGGTGTGCAAAAACTCTTCGCCACTGGTCCTCAGTTTTACGTAAGTGTTGAGAATAGTTTCAATCGCATCGGGAACTTCATGGGCGGCAAAGCCTGGCCCCAATATGGTACCGATTGAAGCATTTTCAGATGACGAACCACCAAGGGTGATTTGGTAAAATTCTTCACCCTTTTTATCCAAACCCAAAATTCCAATGTGGCCAACATGGTGATGGCCGCAGGCATTGATACAGCCTGAGATGTTGAGCTTCACGGCACCATAATGTTCTTGCGTTGCCACATTAGCAAACTTGCGGCTGATCGCTTGGGCAACCGGAATTGAACGCGCCGTAGCCAAAGCACAATAATCTAGGCCGGGGCAGGCGATAATGTCACCGATCAGACCGTAGTTTGCGGCTGCCATATCGGAAGCCACCAATGCTTCCCATACCGCAAAGGCGTCTTCAAGCTTCACATGCGCCAGAACAATATTTTGAGCGTGGCTTACGCGAAGTTCATCGAAAGAATAAAGCTCAGCCAATGTGGACATCACGCGCATCTGCTCGCCTGTCGCATCGCCGGGAATGCCGCCTTCAGGCTTCAATGAAATGTTGACGATGGTATAACCATCAACCAGATGAGCCGCGAGATTATTTTTTGCCCACCGCGCAAACTCTGGGTTGGCCCGTTTGGCTTCTTCAAAATGGGGAGCAAAGCGAGAAAGTTTTTCGTAAGCAGGGGCCTTGAAATAAGCGGAAATCCGCGCTAATTCGCGCTCATCCACTTCGGTGGATTGTGCGGGGTGGCGCGCATATTCAGCTTCAACTTCGGATTTAAATTTCTCAGCGCCCAGTTCATGCACCAGAATTTTAATGCGGGCCTTGTATTTGTTATCACGCCGACCAAACAGATTATAAACCCGCATGATAGCTTCGAGATAAGGGATCACTTCTTTTTCTGGCAGGAAATCACGAACCGTCACTGCAATCATCGGCGTGCGGCCTTGACCACCCCCAACCATCACTTCCCAGCCAATAGCTCCTGCATCATTCTTATGCATACGAAGGCCAATATCATGCACCTTCACAGCAGCTCGGTCATGCGGAGCACCCGTGATAGCCACTTTGAATTTGCGCGGCAGGAATGAGAATTCGGGATGCAAAGATGACCACTGGCGGATTAACTCTGCAATCGGCCGTGGATCGGCCAATTCATCAGCAGCGGCACCCGCCCAATGATCGGTCGTCACATTGCGAATACAATTGCCGGAGGTTTGAATGGCGTGCATTTCAACATCAGCCAAGGCCTGCAAGATATCCGCCGTGTCTTCCAGCTTGATCCAATTATATTGAATGTTTTGACGCGTGGTGAAGTGACCATAACCACGATCATATTTATCAGCAATATAAGCCAACTGGCGCATCTGCTTGCCGGACAGCGTACCATAAGGAATAGCCACGCGCAGCATATAGGCGTGGAGCTGCAAATAAAGCCCGTTCATCAAGCGCAGTGGACGAAACTCATCCTCTGTGATTTCACCAGACAAACGTCGTGCTGCTTGATCGCGAAATTGCGCAGTGCGCTCAGCCACAAACTTATGATCAAATTCATCGTAACGATACATGATTATGCCTCCACAGCTGCGAAAGCGCCTGCTGTTCCATCTGCTTGTTTGCCAAGGTCCAGCCGCACAGTTGGTCCTGTCGTGCGCATCCGTTCGCGCATTTCTATAGCACGAATTTTGCCATCCAAACGCTCAGCTTTGATGAGATATTGACCTGTCACTAAAGTGGCTTCGACATCTTTTGCTGCTCGCGCTTCCAAGGCCGTCACTGCCAGTGGTTCCAATGCCAACACCGCATCATCAACTTTCTCACTCCACTCGCCTGAGCGCGTCAGAAAAACGGCATCTCCATCACGTAAGCGGTTTGCAGTCATCACTTGACCTTTTTCGATAATGCTCATGAAGCGGCCCTTAAAATAGCGTCTTGAATATCTTGTCGAACGGGAAATGGCATCACATCGGCAGAGGCCTTTGCAGTAGGCAGACCCACATAAATAAGAGCAGGTCCAGCAACGCCCGAAGTTTGAAGCGTGTCCCACAAACCACCTATCGTGGTGCCAATCACGCGTTCATCTGGCAGTGTGCCATTTTCGATGACTGTCACCCGTGTCTCTGGTGCAATGCCGCTATCCAGCAAGCGCGATGAAATATCACCTGCTGCGTTCACGCCCATATAGATGGCGAATACAGTCCCGGGCTTAGCGAGTGCCGCCCAATCTTGATCGGCAACACCTGTCTCAGAATGTCCAGTGAGAAGGGTGATCGAACGGTTTTGACCGCGTTGGGTGAGCGGCAAACGCGCCGACGCCGCACAGCCCAGCGCCGCTGTAATGCCTGGCACAACGTCAACAACGATGCCAGCTTGTTCGAGAGCGAATTGTTCTTCGCCACCACGCCCGAAAATATAAGGATCGCCTCCTTTGAGGCGCACAACCACGCGACCAGCCTTGGCTTCGCGAACCAAAATATCGTTGATCTCGCTCTGTTTAGGCGAGGGAGCATAAGGTGTTTTGCCAACGGGAATACGCACAGCATCACGCCGCGCCATTTCCAAAACACCATCCGAGATCAAGCGATCATAAACAATCACATCAGCTTCTTGCAGCTTGCGCTGGGCTTTCAATGTGAGAAGTTCAGGATCGCCGGGGCCAGCGCCCACCAGAGAAACACGGCCAACAGCTGGCTTGGAGTTATCGTGAAGGGAGTCATTCACGGCAAGAGTAAACGCTGCATCATCGTCACTCAATAAGGCTTCACGCGGAGCACCAAAAAAGAAGTTTGACCAAAATGAACGGCGGGCATGACCACGAGGAACAGTTTCAGCAACGCGAGCACGAAGACCAGCCGCACGGGCCGCGAGAGCACCCAGCTTTTGTGGTAACATCGCATCAATCTTGGCGCGAATGCCTTGGCCTAAAACTGGTGCCGTG
>JANPGD010000179.1:0-9610 GCA_031423845.1 Hyphomicrobiales bacterium
GCGGCATGAAGCGGCGGGTGTTGATTGCTAAAGCGCTGGCCCATGAACCCAAAATTTTGTTCCTTGATGAGCCCAGCGCTGGCGTGGATGTGGAGCTGCGCAAAGACATGTGGAAGGTAGTGCGTGATTTGCGCGACACGGGTGTCACCATCATTCTCACAACGCATTACATTGAAGAAGCTGAAGAAATGGCAGACCGTGTGGGCGTTATCAGCAAGGGTGAGATGATTTTAGTTGAGGACAAGAATGTCCTAATGAAGAAAATGGGGCAGAAGAAGCTTTCATTGGTTTTGGATAAACCACTGACTTCGGTGCCTAAGAAGTTGTCGCGATTCAAGTTGCAGCTCAACAAGAATGGCACTGAACTTTCTTATGGGTTCGATGCACGCGAAGGCAAACCTGATATTTCGGGACTGCTCAAGGAAATTGAAGCAGCCAAGATCAGCTACAGCGATCTACACACGGAACAAAATTCACTCGAAGATATTTTCATGGGGCTGGTAAAGCAATGAACTGGCGCGCTGTTGTTGCAATTTTCACTTATGAAATGAAACGGTTTTTCCGCACACTGTTTCAAAGTCTCATTTCCCCGGTCATTTCCACAGTGCTCTATTTTATAGTGTTCGGGGCGGCCATTGGCTCGCGGATTACTGAGATTGAGGGTGTCACGTATGGTGCCTTCATTGTGCCGGGTATGATCATGTTGTCAATCCTCACGCAGAGCATATCCAATGCGTCGTTCGGCATCTATTTTCCGCGCTTTTCAGGAACAATTTATGAGTATCTTTCGGCTCCAGTTTCGGCCCTGGAAATGGTGCTAGGATTTGTGGGCGCCGCTGCGGCCAAATCGATGTTGATTGGTTTGGTCATTCTCGCCACCAGTGCGCTCTTCGTGCCTGTGGTGGTGATGCACCCCTTCTGGATGATTTTGTTTCTCGTTCTCACCGCCGTCACGTTTTCGCTGTTCGGATTTATTATCGGGCTATGGGCCGATGGATTTGAGAAGTTGCAGATAATCCCGTTGCTCATCATTACACCGCTCACATTTTTGGGCGGCAGTTTCTATTCGATCAAAGTGTTGCCGCCGTTCTGGCAGAATGTTTCACTGTTCAATCCGGTTGTTTATTTGATCAGCGGTTTCCGCTGGGCATTTTATGAAGTTGCAGATGTAAGTTTGAATATCAGTCTGGGCATGACGTTCGTGTTCTTGGCGGCTTGTTTGGGTGCCGTGTCGTGGATTTTTAAGACTGGTTACCGCCTGAAAAACTAGCGCCTCTAAACTTGCAAGTTTCCGGCATTTCACCTATAGGCCCACCTGCTCGGCGTCGTTCACCCCTGGAGGAAGGTCGGGTATTCATGAAAATCGGAGAATACAATGTCTAAAATCGTAAATATTAAGGCCGCTGCTCGCGGTCGGGCCGGTAAGGGGGCCGCTCGCTCAGTACGTCGTGAGGGACTTGTTCCCGGCGTCGTTTATGGCGACAAAAAAGATCCCCAAATCATCTCGCTCATCTACAAAGATGTGGAGCCGCATGTTGGCACAGGCCGTTTCCTGTCCACATTGGTTGATCTTGAAATTGATGGTCAAACCATCCGCGCCATTCCACGCGACATTCAATTTGAACCTGTGAAAGACCGGATTACCCATGTTGATTTCCTTCGCCTCGGCAAGGATTCACGCATTGCTGTTAACGTTCCTGTTCACTTCAAGAACCAAGATGCTTCGCCAGGCATTAAAGCCGGTGGCGTGTTGAACGTGGTTTCACATTCTGTAAGCTTGTTCTGCCCAGCCGACTTCATTCCTGATGACATCACCGTTGATCTCACTGGTATGCAGGTGAATTCATCGATCCATTTGTCGGACGTGAAGTTGCCAGACCGTGTGACATCAGCCGTTCGTGATGACGTAACACTGTGCTCGATCTCGGCACAGGCCAAAGAAGAAGTGGCTGCTGAAGGAGCGGTTTCTGCCGACGTTCCTGCTTCCAACCAAAAAGCACCAGTTGCCGCTGCTGCGGCGGCACCTGCCAAAGGTGGCAAAGCTGCTGCCCCTGCAAAAGGTGCTGCACCTGCTGCTAAGGCACCGGCTGCCAAGAAGAAGTAATTTTTATAATCGAAGTTATGAAACGGCGGGGAGCAATCTCCGCCGTTTTTTTATGCGCCGCGATAGACAAGGGCGATCAGCAAACCTGTAACGATGAATTGAATGGCCGTGAAGGCTGTTTCCAGCGCCATGTATTTTGGCACCGACGTCATTTTGTTTTTAGCCGCCACGGGCAAGACCAGAAATGACCATGCGACCACGCCGAATATAGTCGCAAATTGCGCAGCGCTGAGCAGCCAGTGGTCGCCTGCTGTGCTAAACAACAGAGGATAGACCCAAGCAAAAAACATGCCCTGAATGATCATTGAGCTTAGCCCCAGTGGAATAATCACATCTTGGCGGTAAAGGCCGAGTTCATGGTATTTGGCCGCAAAAGTTGTGAGATGCCAAGAATAACCGAGTGCAAAACTTGGAAAAACATAAGCTGCCACAGCAAGCCAGTATGAAGTATTCATTATTTTCTCCCGTTGTTACTATCTTGTCCAACTTTTTCTGCTGCGCTTGGCTCGCATATTAAACTAGAAATATCAGCACAAGCAATGGCATGACGAAAACCAAAATCGCGTCGCCAAATCTAAGTTATCTTGCAAAGGCGGTGCGAGCATCAGGGCCGCATAGACCTATTTGTTTAGACCCGCGCCAGCAATTTCTCAATGTCATCAGGCGCAATCGGTTTACTGAAATGATAGCCTTGCATTTCATCGCAATTGTTATCACGCAAGAATGCAACTTGCTCGGTAGTTTCCACACCTTCTGCAATGACCCGGAGATTTAGCTTTTGTCCCAGCGAAATCACAGCGCTGGCCACGGCTTTATCGCTTTCATTGCTGGGTAGATTATTGATGAATGACTTATCAATTTTCAACCTTGCCACGGGGAAGGTTTTGAGAGCACTCAGGCTAGAGTAGCCCGTGCCAAAGTCATCAATCGATATCTGAACACCCAAGCGCTCCAATTCCTCCATCGTTGCAACCGCTTGTTCGACATTTTGCATAATGAGACTTTCGGTGATCTCAAGTTCAAGATATTTTGACTCAAGCCCAGTTTCCTCCAAGGCATGGACAACACGTTCGATCAGGTTTTTTTCCTTAAATTGCCGTGCTGAAACATTTACGCAAACATTCACACGCGCTAACCCCGCATCTTGCCAAGCCTTGTTCTGACGGCAGGCTTCATGCAGCACCCAATCCCCAATCGGCACGATCAATCCGGTTTCTTCTGCCATGGGGATGAATTTGATCGGCGAGATCATTCCATGCGTGGGGTGCATCCAGCGGATTAATGCTTCGACTGCGAAAACCTGCCCGCTGCGCAAATCAACTTGCGGCTGGTACAAGAGGATAAATTCGGACCGCATTACGGCTTTGCGCAACTCTTCCTGTAACACGAATTTTTTGTGCACTTCGATATTCATTTCGGGTGTATAAAACTGAAAATTATCACGGCCAGTTTCTTTGGCGCGATACATGGCCGCATCAGCATTGGCTAGAAGTGCCTCGGCATCGGTCCCGTCATTGGGGTAGTTTGCAATTCCGATGCTGCTCGTTACTTTGAGGTCATGGCCTTCGATATGAATAGTTTCGGCAATTGCCATCCTGATTTTTTGCAAGGTTTCTGAAATAATATCAGCATTCTTTGGTTGATCGAGAAGCAGAATAACGAATTCATCGCCACCAAGGCGAACCACAGTATCTGTTGATCGCACGCAACTGGTCATGCGGCTTGCAACGGTTTTCAAGAGTTCATCACCAGCATTGTGACCTAGGCTGTCGTTGACGGTTTTGAAATTGTCGAGATCGAGAAATACAACCGTCACCCATTTGTCATAACGCTGGGCATAGAGCACTGCTTGCGAAAGTCGGTCCTTCAGCAAGGTCCGGTTGGGAAGTCCAGTCAGCGCATCGTGGTTGGCCATAAATTGAATGCGATCGACTGCTAATTTGCGTTCGATGGCGATTCCGGCAATGCGTGTGGACACATCAATGAGATTCGTATCGCTTTCGATTGGTTCACGGGAGGCGGCCGAATACATTGCAAATGTGCCCAGAACTGCACCTTGGTGCGATATAATTGGAGTTGACCAGCACGAGCGAAAACCATGCTCAGCAGCAAGATCGCGATAATTGGCCCATAGCGGATCAACGGTTATGTCTTTTACGATAACAGTTTCGCGCCGAAAGACTGCCGTTCCGCATGATCCAACATCAGGGCCGATGCGCACACCATCAATGGCCTTGGTATAGGCAACTGGCAGGTTCGGTGCCGCGCCGTGTAGGAGGTGGGCACCATCTGGGCTAAGCAACAATACCGAGCAGAATATTCCTTGGACTTGGGATTCGACAAGACGCACGAGATGATCGAGCACACTTTCCAATGGAGCATTCATCGCGATCATCTCAAGGATTTGCGCTTGTCCGGCACGTAAAATGTCAGCTTTTTTGCGCTCAGTAATATCACGGGCAATGCCAACCAGACCAAAGATTTCATTGTGCTCATTGCGCAACGGAACTTTGGTTGATAAGAGCCATTTTCCCGCTCCTTCTGCATCGAGCACGAACTCCTCCTTGTCGATCATGGGTTGCCCACTCTTTATAATATCCATCTCTATCGCCCTAAAATTCTTTGCCATCTCTGGCGCATGGAAATCAAAATCGCTTAACCCGATCATGTCGCTTGGAGTAGGCCGGCCACTATCCGAGGCTAGGGCTTTGTTCATCACCACAAAGCGGCTGTCGAGGTCTTTGACCCACAAATAATCGGGTACCCAATCGATTAGAGTTTGCATCGAGATCAGCTCTTTTTTTGTATCGCGTTCGGCGTTGGCCTCGGTAACGTCTTCGTGGGTTGCCACCCATCCACCATCTGGCATTGGCTGGTGACAGATATGAATTGAACGACCATCCTTGAGTTCAGCGGTCCAATTTTTTGCAAGCCCGTCTGCGTTGATTGAGGAACACCAGCGAAGATAGTCGGGTGCGGCCATCGGGCAAGTTCCGATCGCAAAACGAAGCTCGGCGATCTTTTCCAAAGTTGTACTGGGGCGAACATCCTCTGGGTTAAGCCGATACATTTCTACATAACGGCGATTGCACAGGATCAGCCGCTGGTTCCCGTCGAAAAAACAAACACCCTGCGAAATATTGTCAATGGCTGTCTCATAGCGCAAGGCCTGCACTTTGAGTTCGTCGATTGCGGATTCAAGATGGCGCTCCACAACCTCATGTGTCACCTTGGCTAGTTTTTCGAGTGCTGCAAGGTCATGCCCTTTAGAAGTTTCGGCATGTTGCTTTTCCGTTTTTTTCCGTGAGTTTACTTCACTCATATCAACTTCCAATCAAAAATTATAAGATACAATATACCTAAGATTTAAATTATTTTAATATGCAATTATTAATTGCAGGTGAATCGTCGAGTTTTTTGTGCCTGCGGGGAAGACACTTAAGCTAATATCGGCTCTTTCGATTCCATTGCTCTGCTCGATTTTTGAAGGCAATTTATGCTGTGGCGTTGGCCCCACAGTTCAGCCGCGCCTATGACTTGTTTGAAATATGCCTTTCCCTTATATGGCGATCACGACGTGCCAAAGATAAGGAGGCCATATGTTTTTGTTTGTTGGCCTCGGCAATCCGGGGGCGAAATATGCATCCAATCGGCACAATATCGGTTTTATGGCGGTTGATGTGATTGCGGCGGCGCATAAGTTTTCGCCGTCCCAGTTTATTTGATAGTCTTGCGAGTATACCAAAGTAAAAAAATTGCAACAACTAGCGGCGAGGCAAAAACCAAAATCGCGTCTGCAAAGCCAAATCCGGCCGGCAAATTTGCCCCTGAAATATAAGGCAGAAAATGCACAATAATTCCCGCCAGTGAAGCCATAAACAAATAAATGGATTCTTTGCGCTTGAGCAAAAGTAGAATGCAGCCGATCGCTCCGCCAATCATGCCAAGCGCAAAAGCCGCTGTGGCCCAAGCTGGTCTGTTGGCCACAATGGTGTGGAAAGGTTCTGGCATTGAGGCCAAGCTATCTGCCCTCATTTGCATCATAAAATTCAAGCTGCCCATCAGGTTCCACAGCAAGCCGAGGCCGCCGATTGCCCAAAAGCTCCAATGGGTTGGTTTCGTGTTCATTGTGTTGCTCCCTGTAATTCTGCCAAGATAGTTTCCATAATTTCATAGCCGCTGCCCCAGCCCTTATCCATGCGTGACATGACATTGGCAAAGCAGGTGATTTCCGCTTCGGTTGGGTTGATTGGAATTTGCGAGAGGCGCACGTGGGTGCTGCCGTCGTTTTCTACAAATGTTACGGTTGTCAAAAGTGCGCGCGGCCAATCCGGCATCATGGGGTTGGCGGTGATGTTCCAAAGCGCATCAGTAGATGAGTGATGCCACACCATTTTTTGTAGTGGCACAATTTCCTGAAAGCTCATCTTGCTGAAATCAGATTTACCGTTCCACTTCATTTCGTTCAACCACTCGCCACCCGCTCGCAAATCGAATTTGTGGATTGTAGTTTCCACATTTGGCCCATACCAACGGTGCAAAAGCTTTGGGTCGGTCCAGCATTTCCATACCAGCGCAAGCGGTGCTGCAAACACGTGGTTCAAAATATATTCGGGGCGCTCAGCCAAGATTGTTTCCTTGTGCTTCCGCTTTTTTAAGATCTTCCAGCAAGCCGTCCAATTGTTCAAAGCTTGAAGACCAAAACTTCTGAAACACATTCAGCCAATCTACGGCTGCGGCCATGGGCGCTGCCTTTAGGCGGGCAAGGCGTTTTTGTCGATCAATGTTGCGCTCAATCAGCCCTGCCTTTTCCAGCACTTTCAAGTGCTTGGAAACCGCTGATTGGCTCATGGCAAATGGCTCGGCAACTTCATGCACCGAAGCTGCCCCAGAGGCCAGCCGCGATAAAATCGCCCGCCGTGTAGGATCAGCCAAAGCCCCGAAGACAGCGTCTAAATTGGGGGAAGCTATTATATGACTAAATGGTTCCATAACCAAATGGTTGCATAATTGTTGAACACTGTCAATCCTTGCGCTTGTCTGATCTAGCAATTATAGCGACCAATGTTCATTGCAACTTGGAGGAGGCCATATGTTTTTGTTTGTTGGCCTCGGCAATCCGGGGGCCAAATATGCTTCTAACCGTCATAACATTGGGTTTATGGCTGTTGATGTGATTGCATCCGCGCATAAGTTTTCACCATGGAAGAAAAAGTTTCAGGGCGAGATTTGTGATGGCACTTTGGCGGGTGAAAAAGTTCTGCTGCTCAAACCGCAGACTTTTATGAATGAGTCTGGCCGTTCAGTGGGCGAGGCCGTGCGCTTTCATAACATTCCGCTGGATAAGGTTTTTGTGTTTTATGACGAGCTGGATTTGGAAGCCGGCAAAATTCGCGTGAAGCTGGGCGGCGGGGCTGCGGGGCATAATGGCATTCGCTCAATCTCATCGCACATTACACCAGAATTTAAACGCGTGCGCCTTGGCATTGGCCACCCTGGCGATGCCCGCCATGTGATGCCGCATGTGTTGGGTGATTTTGCCAAAAGTGACCGCGAATGGTTGGTTGCATTGTTAGACGCGGTGGCTGATAACGCGGCCATGTTGATTGAAGGGGCGGAGGCCAAGTTTCAAAGTCATGTGCATTTGAAAGTGAACCCGCCACCGTTAAGAGAAAAGAAGAAGGACTGATCATGGGTTTTAAATGTGGCATTGTGGGTTTGCCGAATGTTGGAAAATCGACATTGTTCAACGCGCTGACGCAAACATCGGCAGCGCAAGCGGCCAATTATCCGTTTTGCACGATTGAGCCAAACGTCGGCGATGTGGGTGTGCCGGACCCGCGGCTTGATATTCTTGCTGCCATTGCGGGCAGTCAGCAGATTATCCCTACGCGTTTGACCTTCGTTGACATCGCTGGCCTTGTGAAGGGCGCATCAAAGGGCGAAGGTTTGGGCAATCAGTTTTTGGCCAACATCCGCGAGACGGATGCTATTGCGCACGTCGTGCGCTGTTTTGAAGATGGCGATATTACCCATGTGAGCGGTAAGATTGATCCGCTTTCTGATATTGAAGTGATCGAAACGGAATTGATGTTAGCGGATTTGGATGCGCTGGAAAAGCGCCAGCCTGCCGCCGAGAAAAAAGGCAAGCAGGGCGACAAAGATCAAAAGGAATTGGCTGACTTGATGATGCGTGCACTCGTGCTGCTGCGCGAGGGTAAGCCTGCGCGCATTACTGAGCGCACAGAAGATGAAGAAAAAACTTTCCAAGGTTTAGGTCTGCTTTCTTCAAAGCCAGTTCTATATGTGTGCAATGTGGAAGAAGCTGCTGCCGATAAGGGCAACGACTTTTCAGACAAAGTGAAGGCCTTTGCTAAATCCGAAGGCAATGTGGCTGTGGTGGTTTCTGCCAAAATTGAAAGCGAAATCGCTTTGATGGCGCAAGCTGATCAAAAAGATTTTCTGAATGCCGTTGGTTTGGCTGAGCCTGGTTTGAACCGCGTGATCCGCGCTGGTTATGAACTGCTTGGGTTGTTCACCTATTTCACGGTCGGCCCTAAAGAGGCCCGTGCTTGGACGATCACACAAGGCACCAAAGCGCCTGCTGCTGCTGGCGTGATCCATACCGATTTTGAAAAAGGTTTCATCCGCTCCGAAACTATTGCCTATGATGATTATGTTGCTGGCAAGGGCGAAGCGGGATCAAAGCTCGCTGGAAAGTTCCGCTTGGAAGGCAAGGAATATGTGGTGGCCGATGGCGATGTGATGCATTTCAGGTTTAACACCTGAAGCGGATCTTTAGTCAGCAGAGTCTGGTAGCGCTATACGTTGAAGATAATATGCGAATCTAGTCTGCAAATGCTCCTTGTAAGGCACATTCAAAACACACATTCTTTTGACACCGCCGTTTTTTATTTGTTTGTACAGTTCGCTAGGAGGCATTGTGAAAATCCGCCTAAAATCCGCTATCAAATCAGGCAGTTTTGGTTCAGTTTCAAAAGATGATGTTGAAAGGAAATGCCATCGCTCTTGTTTGTTTTGCCTAACTTGTTCCCAAATGCTGTTACTCTTTGTCATTACAGTTTTAATGCTATCGGATGCATGGAGTTCGACCAATAGAATGCAGTTAAGAACGGATGCCGCATTTGCTTCACGCTTTTCAAAATCTCGAAGAAGGTCACAATCTTGGTGAACTACCATTGCATATGGTTGAGGTTTTGGAATACCTTCTTCTTTAACGGGATCAAATTCATATTGTATCAAGCCAGTCAAAATTTCACCTTGTCGTAACTCGGCTCCTAGACCATCTTGCGTGAATGCATTCAAAACTAAGTTCCAGCCTGCTATTAATCGTCTTCAAATGAAATCGGGAGGCGTTCAAGAGCGCGGCCAGTTTTTGCTTTGATTCGATGCATTTCAGGAGGAGCTAACTTCTTTGCTCCAGCCGCCAAAAACCATGAATAATTTTCGGCTATTGAGTGCCAAGCAGCAATAAGTTGCTCACCG
>JANPGD010000180.1:0-1808 GCA_031423845.1 Hyphomicrobiales bacterium
TTGCTACCGGCCTGCACGTCATCCAGCGAATATATTTGCGTGCCCGAATTGGTATAAATTGAAAGTGTCCAATAGGTGCGGGGCAGCTGCGCCGAAAGCACCACACGACCGGCCTCCAAATCATATTTACAAATTCCCACCACGTCATGCACTGTGGCCGTCGGAAATAGTTGAGCCTGTTCATTCGGCGGCAATATAAAAAATGAATTTTCAGGTTTGCCAACGCTGATGGCGGAGACGTGCCTTTGAAACATCAAGCCCGGCACAAATAGAACGTAAGAAATATGTGTTGCTGCCGCGATAAAAAAAGCTGTGACGATCCAGAAAATTCGCCCCATGGTCAGCAGCCCACTTTTTTTACGTGAGGCAAGACCAGAACCGCAGTGTCTTTTTGCTTGGCTTGCTCACTCACAATATACGTCACTGTAAAACGGCTGCTATCAGGTGGGGTAATCCAATTGCCGGGGAGCGGATGCGGCGAAACCACAACATTCAAATTGCCAGCACCATCCAGCACAGCTTCGCCCGCCGATAGAACTGAGGCTTCGGCCTGTCCAACGGAAAGTGACCACCACCGCGACGCAATGGCCGGTCCATCAATTCTAAAGATACAGTCACTGCCTAACACATTGCCATCATCATCAGTCTCACGCACAAAATAGCGCGAAGCCTTGGGTGGTGGAACTTGACCATTGCGCAAAAAATGACCGAGCGAATAGGGAAGTAGACGATCGTCGTTATTAAAACGCCACTCTTTCCAGCCGCCACCATTTTCAACCGGCTGCAGGCCCGTGGTGCCCAACGCTTGCATGGCCGTAAATAATCCAGCCACAATGCCACCGATGATCGAGAATGTTGAGGAACTAAAAAGGCGCATGAAGAAAAGGTTGATCCGAATGAGTTGGCGGCAACTTAAAGCTTATCGTGATGAGGTCTAGCAAAAATTACAAATTAAAACCCAAAATCAATAACCTTCTTTTTTGGCGCAGCCCCATTTCTCTTTCCAAAAATACGGTCAAAGAAATTAGGTCGTTTTTGTTTGGTCGTATTGGGTTTTGGCAAAATTAAACTTGGTTCCTGTGACTTTACAGTTCTGCGCACTTGAAGAGATTTCGGCGTGGGATCAGCGGTGTTCTGGAACAAGTCAAACATTCCGTCCAACACATCTTTGGCGCCAGCATCTGGGCCGCCAAGAAGCGATGGCGATAAATCTGGCGCGATGGGTGCTTCATCAGCTGAAGGTGTTGGGGCAACCGTGGCTTCAGCAACTTGAGTGTAGCTGTCATCGAGCGGAATGCCGGGCAATCCTTCCGGTGCCAAACCAGCTTCGGCAACTTCCATAATGCGCTTCCAAGTGGGGGCAGGGACCATGCCCCCTGTCACTTTTTCCATCGGGGTGAAATCATCATTACCCACCCACACGCCGGTGACGTTATGGGCGGTGAAGCCAATATACCAAGCATCGCGGTAACTTTGATTGGTTCCGGTTTTTCCACCCTGTGGCGCAAATCCCAAATCCGCACCTTTGGCCGTGCCGCTTTTTACAACTTCCTTCAGCATCGAATTTAAGCTGGCGATGGCTTCCACGGGTTCAACTTGTTCGGCATCAACAGTGTTTGCCGCGCGGCTATAAATTAAATCGCCGTTGGGTTTATGAATTTCCAAAACAGCATAAGGCTTGGCCAGTTTGCCGCCGCCTGCGAAAGTTGCATATCCCGTGGTGAGGTCCATCAATGTCAATGCGCTGGTGCCCAACACCATTGGTGCCCAAGTTTCAAGCACCCCTTGAATGCCCACGGCATGGGCGG
>JANPGD010000181.1:0-2872 GCA_031423845.1 Hyphomicrobiales bacterium
TGGTGCTGGCCGCCGACGACTTGCGCAGCAGCGGTCGCCAGGCCCGCGCTGGTGGCGACGAGGGTGTGCTGCGCGTGGGCATGGGTTCGGGCCCGGGAGCGATGCTGATGACGCCGCTGTTGAAATCAGCCAGCATCAGAGGTCAAGGCATATTTAAGGATGCAAGTTCTGACGTGTCGATCCAAAATTATTTTTTCAACGGCACCATTGTGAATTGGCAGATCATCATTCCAGCTTTTGGAATTGTGCAAGGCCCATTCCAAATTTCATCACTGGATTTTGGGGCTCGTCATGACGCTGAAGTGACATTTGACATTGCCCTAGCTTCGGCAGGTGCACTGACATTTACAGCGATTTGAGGGAGCATCATGGTCAATCGACATCGTGGTGAAATTGAAGCCGAACTGGGAGGCGAGAAACATGTGCTCTGTCTCACCCTGGGTGCGCTTGCCGAAATTGAACATGCCTATGGCGGTGAAGATTTAATCGCCATTGCCGAGCGTTTTGAATCCGGTCGCATTAAAGCCACTGACGCCATTTGCGTGATTGGCGCGGGACTTAGAGGTGCAGGCTTCACAATTTCCAATGATGAGGTATCGAAGCTCTCAGTGGCAGGCGGAGCTGCGGGATATTTGCGCATTGTTGCTGATCTACTCAAAGCGACCTTCACCAATGACTGAAAAATTTCCGTGGAAACGGATGATGCAAATGGGCTTGGGCACATTGCGCCTGAGCCCGGAACAATTCTGGCGCAGCAGCCCGCGCGAAATTGCCGGAGCGTTCGGGTTCCCCTCCCAAACCCAAGACGCAAAAGCGCTGCGCCAGAACCTTGATGAAATGATGGAAAGGTTTCCCGACTGATGCCCGATACTCAAACCACACTCGACACCCTTTCGCTTCGCACCCAGGAATTGCGTGCTGAGATGCTAGGCCTGTCCAAGTTGGCCGATAGCTTTGGCAACAAACTGGTCACTGCTTTTGCAAGCGCCATTATCCACGGGCGCAGCCTTAGCGATGTGATGAAGGGTTTGGTGTTGTCGCTCACGCAAACGGCACTATCAGCTGCATTAAAACCTTTGGGCAATTTAGTAGGTAATTTGTTTGGCGGCCTCTTTGCCAATGCGCGGGGCAATGTGGTGAGCAATGGCCGTGTTATGCCTTTTGCCGATGGTGGGATTGTGAACAGTCCGGTGCTGTTTCCCATGCGTGGCGGCACTGGATTAATGGGCGAAGCAGGACCTGAAGCCATCATGCCGTTGGCGCGTGGGGCCGATGGCAAGCTGGGTGTGCGCGGCGGTGGCGGATCGCACGTCACGATCAACATCGCGACACCCGATTTGCAAAGCTTCCGCCAGTCGCAATCGCAGATCGCCGCGATGATGAACCGTGCTGTCTCGCGTGGGCAAAGGAACTTATAGATGGCTTTCGATAATGTGAGATTTCCCACCAGCATTTCACGGGGCTCAACGGGTGGGCCAGAGCGGCGCACGGACGTGGTTGCAACGGCCTCTGGCCGTGAGGAGCGTAATTCGCGATGGGCCAATTCCAAGCGTCGTTATAACGCGGGGTTTGGTGTAAAATCTCTTGATGACATTCATTCCGTTGTTGCTTTTTTTGAAGAGCGCCGTGGTAGGCTTTATGCCTTTCGGTGGAAAGATTTTGCCGATTTCAAATCGTGCAGTCCTTTGGCTACGCCAGCTTCTAGCAATCAAATTATCGGCACAGGCAATGGCGTGAATGCCAGCTTTCAACTTACAAAAAAATATGGCACCGGAACGAGAGATTATCAGCGTATCATTTCCGCTCCCGTCGCGGGCACTGTTGTTATTGCCATCAATGGAACGCCGACCACACAATTTACAACCAATTTGCAAACCGGTGTGGTGACTTTCAATGTGGGGTCAATTCCTGCCGTTGGCGCCACTGTTACTGCGGGTTTTGAATTTGATGTTCCAGTGCGGTTTGATACGGATGCCATTAGCATCAATCTAACGCATTTTTCCGGCGGCGAGATTCCAGAAATTCCATTGGTGGAGGTGCGCTGATGCGTGATATTTCGCCTGCTCTGCAATCGCACTTGCAATCCGGCACCACCACCTTGTGCCATTGCTGGCGCGTTACTTTAAGTTCCGGTGAGAAGTTGGGCTTTACCGACCATGATGAACCATTAAGTTTTGATGGCACAAGCTTTGAAGCTCAAGCCGGATTTACCGGAACCGAGATTCATTCATCAACCGGATTATCAGTCGATAATCTTGAAGCCTCAGGGGCTTTGAAATCAGGCCAACTTGATGACGCACGATTGAATGCGGGCGACTATGATCATGCCGTGGTGGAAATCTGGCGGGTGAACTGGCAAGATACGGCGCAGCGCATATTGCAACGCAAAGGTCATTTGGGCGAGGTGAGTTATGGCCAAGGCCATTTTTCAGCCGAAGTGCGCGGCCTTGCTCATCTACTGAATCAGCCGAAGGGTCGTCTGTTTCAATTTGGCTGTGATGCCAGCCTTGGAGATGCGCGCTGCGGTGCGAATGTGGTGAATGTGCCGGGCACCATTATATCGGTGCGCGAAAGTAGTTTTGACATTTCAGGCCTTGGCGCTTTTATCGACGATTGGTTTACGCGCGGTGTTTTGAAATTCAGTTCAGGACGAAGTGTTACAATCAGGCGGCACATCGCGTCGGCACCCAATGCCCGAATTGAATTGTGGCATGGATTGAAATTTGCAGTGAGTGTTGGGGAGCTTGTGAATTTGCAAGCGGGTTGCGACAAGCAATTCTCGACCTGCAAAACGAAGTATAACAACGTCGCCAATTTTAGGGGCTTTCCCCATATGCCCGGCAGTGATTTCGTGTTGGCCGTGGCCAGCGCG
>JANPGD010000182.1:0-14495 GCA_031423845.1 Hyphomicrobiales bacterium
ACCATTGGCATCGAGCACCGCCAAATAAGTGCCCGTGGCTTGATCAACGCGAATGATCTGCTGCACATCGACGCCAGAAGCCTTGGTTACAGCCAACACCATATCGCCATTGGCGTCATCGCCAACCACACTGAGCAGACCCACCTTTTCGCCGAGCCGCGCTAAATTATGGGCGATGTTTCGTGCCACTCCGCCCGCTGTTATGCGCACGGTGCCGGGATTCGATGTGCGCGGCACATGGGTATTCGAGGTTTTGACCTTGATATCCACATTTGCGCCGCCAATAACCAGAACTTTAGAAATCGGTTTTCACTCCGCCTTCACGCAAGCGTCGATCAACAAAATCGTTCAGACCATCGCGAATGCCGTCTTCCATGTGGGGTTGTTGATATTCGCCCAATGCTTGCTTGTAAACTGTGTTGGCGCGTTTCAACGCATCAGGCGAACCTGCGGCCAGCCATTGCGGATTATTGCGCCAATCCGAAATGATGGGTTGGTAGAAAGCGTTGGAATAACGCTCCAAGGTGTGTTGTGCGCCGAAGAAGTGCCCACCGGGGCCAACTTCACGTATCGCTTCAACACCGAGTGCATCTTCAGTAGTTTCAAGAGGTTGCAGAAATTCACTCACCATTTGAATCAAGTCAACGTCCATGACAAATTTTTCAAAGGACGCTACGAGTCCGCCTTCAAGCCAGCCTGCACCATGCATAATAAAATTACCGCCGCCCATAGTGAGCGCCCAGAGTGAAAACACGCTTTCATAAGCCGCCTGCGCATCCATCATATTAGCCGCACAGGTGTTCGACGTGCGGTAAGGCAGGTTGTAACGCCGCGCCATTTGGCCACCAACCATAACGGCTTTCATATATTCCGGTGTGCCAAAGGCAGGCGCACCGGATTTCATATCGACGTTGGATGTGAAACCGCCATAGATGACCGGCGCACCCTTCTTCACCAGTTGCGTGAAGGCTATGCCTGCCAAAGCTTCGGCGTTTTGTTCAACCACAGCACCCGCCATGGTGACCGGAGCCATGGCACCCGCCAGCGTGAACGGTGTGACACACACCACTTGGCCGCGTGACGACATTTCCATGATGCCGTTGATCATGTATGCGTCCAGCTTCAACGGAGAGTTGGTGTTGACGATGGTGGTGAGCGTGGGTTCGCTTTCAAATTGCTCATGCGAAATGCCCCGCGCCAGACGCGCGATTTCAAGCCCATCTTGAATGCGGTGCGCGCCAAGGGAATAAGCGGTCATGGGTTTATCCATCAGCGTTGCCATGTCTCGCAAGGCTTCCAAGTGGCGAATGCCAGAATGCAGATCAACAGGCTCGACTGGATAGCCCGCGCTGAAATTAATGGCGTTGAAGTGTTGACCGAGTTTCAAGAATTTTTGATAGTCAGCGCGGTTTCCTGTGCGTCTACCACCATCGACATCATGGCATGAGGGCGGCGAGCCAACAGTGCCAAACACCATATTATTGCCGCCAATTTGCATATTATGCGCCGGATTGCGTGCATGAACTGTAAATTCAGAAGGCGCATGGCTGATGAGGTCTTCAAGTAGTCCTGCCTCAAAACGCACACGTTCACCTTCGATCTTGGCTCCTGCAACTCGCCACATATCACGAGCCTGTTCGTCCAAAAAATCCATGCCAATTTCTGCGAGCACTTTGAGTGAGGCCAAGTGAATGGATTCTTCCTCGTCCCTCGAAATGATATTTGTGGGTGGAAACATGCGCTTTACTTTGCGAGTAGGAAGTTGCGGAATGACGGCACCACCGCCAGCGCCGGGATTGGCGCGAGCTCCACCACGGCGCGGGCGGCGGGTTTCAAGTTCACTCATTTCTTATCATCCTTTAGAACTTCAAGCATAGGATCGGCGGCCACTTGCTTGACCAGCCATTCCTCAAAGCGTTTGATTTTATTTTTGCTGCGATGTTCGGCATTGCAAGCGAAATACCAGTGGTGTCGATGTTCCACGCGCAGTGGAAAAGGTTCCTCGAGGCGACCCAGTTTAATTTCTTCGTTGGCGTAAGGACCAATGGTCATAGCCACCCCCCTACCCTCGATGGCTGCTTCTTGTGCAAGAATGTAGCTATCAACCGCAAGTCGATTTGCTGGCTTCACACCTTTGGCACCTGCCGCTTCGAGCCAAATCTGCCAATCTTCTTCGGCGGTATAGACATCAATCAGTTTTTGCTTTTTGAGATCATCGAGAGATTTTATTTTTAATGAAGGCGCTGAGACTGGCTGCAAATAAGATTTGAACAGCGGGCGATAATAGTGCCCCGGCATTTTGTTGCGGGCCAGAATGAGACCCACGTCAACATTCCGCTCATCAAAATCCCAATCGAAATAGCTGGTGGAGAGGCGAACTTTCATATCAGGAAATTTGCGTTCGAAATCGTGCAAGCGCGGGATCAACCATTTGAGGGCGACAGTCACATAAACTTGGATGGTGAGTTCATTGTCAGTTGTGCTGGGCCGAAGGGCCCGGGTTTGCGCTTCGATCTGGTCGAAAGCATCGCGCACAGTAGGGTAATAAGTTTGGCCCAGTTGCGTGAGTTCAGCGCGCCTCGCATCGCGGCGAAATAGCAACACATCCAGCCGCTGCTCCAAAAGTTTCACCTGATGGCTTACAGCGGAGCGCGTGATTCCCAATTCGCCCGCCGCCATGCGGAAAGAGCCGAGGCGGGCTGCTGCTTCGAAAGCGGTCAAAGCACGGAGTGGCGGTAAGTCTCGTCTGACCAAAGGAATTCACCTGTGTGTTTGGGTTGAGGAACTTATAACATAGCAGAATTGGTGTGTTTAGGGAGGGGGTGCGGCGAATGGTGGTGATATTTTTTCACGTGGGGTCTCTTTGGCTTAGGCGGATTGGACAGTTATGGTATTTTACTACATGTACCCATCAATGAACTTGATTCCAGATATTTCCTCCTCCAGCCTCGCCCTGCTCATGCTCGTCGCTCTCGCCGCTGGCCTGTCGCGTGGGTTTTCGGGATTTGGCGCAGCATTGATATTTGTACCGTTGGCTAGCGCTTTGTTGGGGCCGAAACTTGCGGTGCCCCTCTTGGTTATCATCGATGGGGTTTTTGCAAGTTTCCTCATTCCGCAAGCATTAAAACTGGCAGACCGCCGCGATGTGGGTTTGATGTTTACAGGTACTATTCTCGGTTTGCCATTGGGCACGGCAGTTTTGTCCCATTACTCGCCACTTACACTGCGCTGGATGATTGTGATCATGGCTGCTGCGATGCTGTTGCTTTTGGTTTCGGGCTGGAAATATCGCGGCAAACCCATTGCGGTGGCCACCATCGTCGTGGGCGCAATTTCGGGATTGTTTTCCGGTATTGCGCAAGTGGGTGGACCACCTGTTGTGTGTTACTGGATGGGCACTGACACAAGCCACGCCAAGCTTCGTGCCAATATCATCTTATTCTTTGCAGCCAGTTCGGCCCTATCAGTGACGACATATTTATGGGGCGGGTTGTTGGGGCCTGCGGTGTTGAAGCTATCATTGATCGCTGGGCCTACTTATGGATTGGGCATTTTGGGTGGCAACAAAATGTTCCCCCTCGCCACGCCAACGTTTTTCCACACAAGCAGTTTAGTGTTGATTGCGTTTGCAGTCGTTGCAAGTTTGCCGGTTTTTGGGTGACGGCAACCTCGTTGTATGGCAACCTAAATTTATGGAAAATTCAAACTGCATCTTCTGTTCGATTGCTGCCAAAAACGCGTTCTCACGAATTATCTATGAAACAGATAGTATCGTCTGTTTCTTCCCACTAGAGCCCGAATTGTTGGGCCATACATTAATTGTTAGCAAAGAACATTATCACCACGTAGGTGATGCACCTGCTGAGCTGGGCGTGGAGGTTTTTTTAGCCGCTCAGGCACTAGCTGCGCATTATAAAAAGACTTTGGGAACAGGAGAGTTCAATCTTATGAACGCTAGCGGGCAAAGCGCCGAGCAATCGGTTCAACATTTACATTTTCATTTTTTACCGCGGTTTGAGAATGATGGGCTTTCGACTTGGCCAATTTTACCTCCGTTTGAAGTTGAACTTGATGCATTACATTTGCGTTTAAAAATGTGAGTGGTGAGTTTAGCTCACTAGTCATTTCTAAATCTGCCGCTTTGAACTTGGTGCGAACACGAGCACAATCGTTTCCAATTAATCGTCATCCCGTCGAAGGACGGGACCCAGAGGTCTTTCACCCAACGTGAATATCTGGGTCCCGACTTTCGTCGGGATGACTGAAGTTTAGGGAATTTAATTATGAGCCTAGTTGAAGATATCACCAAGCGCCGTGGTGGCAGAGATGCGCGGCGCACTTTGCGATCTACGGCAATTCCTATGTCCAAGGCTGCGGTGAAGCCTGGCATGGAAGGTGGGCAGTATAAGCCGCTAAAAGATGCGGATATGGTTCGCATTCATCAGACGGCGCTGAAACTTTTGAATGATGTTGGTTTAGCCCGTGCCATTCCGTCTTGCATTGAAGCGATGACAGCGCGGGGTTGTTTCATGCGCGATAATGGGCGGCTGTGCATTCCGCCTGCGCTGGTTGAGGATATTCTGGCAAACTGCGCCAAAAATTTTGTTCTGCACGCGCGCAAGCCTGAGCTTGATATGGAGCCTTGGGGCAACAAGGTTTATTTCGGCACGGCGGGTGCAGCGGTTCATATTGTTGAGATTGAAACCAATTCTTACCGCGAGTCTTACCTAGCGGATTTGTATGATGCGGCGCGGATTGTGGACACGTGCGAACACATTCATTTTTTCCAACGCTCACTCACTGCACGCGACATGTTGAACGGGCATGATCTTGATATTAACACGCTCTATGCCTCACTGGCTGGCACGCAAAAGCATGTGGGCACTTCGATGGTGGAACCTGCCCACGTTGAAGAGTGTTTGCAGATTTTGCATTATGTGGCCGGTGGTGAGAAAAAATGGCGGGAACGGCCATTTGTATCGCAATCAAATTGCTTTGTAGTGCCGCCCTTAAACTTCGCTGAAGATGCGTGTGCGTGTTTGGAAGTGGCGGCGCGGGGCGGAATGCCGGTGCTACTGCTATCGGCGGCGCAAGCGGGAGCAACGGCTCCGGCTGCATTGGCTGGCACCGTGGTGCAAGCGGTGGCTGAATGTTTGGCGGGGTTGGTTTACATTAATTGCGTAGTGCCGGGTGCTATTGCCATATGGGGGCCATGGCCATTCGTTTCTGATTTGCGCACGGGTGCAATGAGCGGTGGCTCAGGCGAGCAAGCTTTGATCACATCGGCTTGTGCGCAGATGGGGCATTATTTTGGGCTTACGGTTGGTTCAGCTGCTGGTATGTGCGATGCCAAGATGCCGGACATTCAAGCAGGATATGAAAAGGGTTTGACAGCTGGCATTTCAGCCATGACTGGTATTAACTTGATGTATGAGTCAGCCGGAATGCACGCCTCATTGTTGGGCTTCTGTTTGGAGAGCCTGCTCATCGATAATGACATGCTGGGTGCCATCAACCGCAATGTGCGCGGCATTGAGGTGACGGAGGATACGCTGTCGCTCGATGTGATTACGGAAACGTGTCTCGAGGGTCCGGGACATTATCTCGGTTCCAATCAAACGCTGACCATGATGCAGACTGAATATATTTATCCCGCGATGGCCAATCGCATGAGCCCTAAAGAATGGAATGAAGCTGGCAAGCCAGATATTCTATCAAAGGCGATTGCGCGCAAGAAAGAAATTCTTTCGACCTACTATCCTGAGTATATTCCAATGGACGTGGACGCAATTATTCGCCAGCACCACGATATTAAGTTGCCGCGCGAAGTGATGGAGATTGGCGACCCGCGCTGGAATAAATAGTACCCCCTCGCCCTGAGGTGCCGCATCTTTGCGGCCTCGAAGGGTGCACCACGTGTCGGGGCGCTTCGAGGCTCGCAAGGGCTCGCACCTCAGCGTGAGGGTGTGCTATGGTTTGATATGGAACACCCCATCCTCACCCGCATTCGCCGTGATACATTTACACCGCTTGGTTGGTTCTCGCCTGCGGATATGGGCGAGATTAAGCAGGTTATTCTGATTGGTAACGCTGGACCTGAAATGTTTCGGCGCTTTGCGCGCTCTGGTGCGCCCACTATGGATGAGTGGACGCGGGTTGTTGTTAATCAATTGGCTGAAGACTTGGGGGCTAAAGCATTATATCCCTTTGATAAACCTGCCCTGCCCTTTCTCTCCTGGGCGCG
This sequence comes from Hyphomicrobiales bacterium, assembly GCA_031423845.1. GTDB lineage: Bacteria > Pseudomonadota > Alphaproteobacteria > Rhizobiales > Aestuariivirgaceae > Aestuariivirga. The sequence continues at coordinate 6,245 of JANPGD010000182.1, forward strand.
GCGCGGAGCAGCCGGGCATGTATCGCCGTTGGGTTTGAACATTCATCCCACATACGGGCTTTGGCACGCTTATCGCGCGGCTCTATTGTTTCCCGTGGAGTTTGATTTGCCGCGCGTTTCGGCTGGTGCGCATCCGTGTGAAAGCTGCTTTGATAAACCATGCCTGAGCGCTTGCCCTGTGAACGCGTTTGACGGTTCCTCATATAATGTTGCCGCTTGTGGCGAACTCATAAAGACAGTTGCAGGGGAAGATTGTATGGAGGGTGGATGTTTGGCACGACGGGCTTGTCCGGTTGGCCAGAATTTTACATACTCAAAACCACAAGCGCAATTTCACATGAGGGCTTTTCGTGAGCTACGATAAAATCAGAGCAAAACTGGCCGCTGGCCAAACTATAATTCTCGATGGCGGCACTGGCACTGATATTCAGCGCCGCGGTGCACCGATGAGTGGTGACACTTGGTGTGCTGATGTTAACGCCACGCATGGCGAAATAGTTCGCAGCGTTCATGCCGATTATATTCGCGTTGGTGCCGATATTATAACAGCCAACAGTTTTGCAACCAGCCCGCTATCGTTCAATGCCTATGGCCGAGATGAGGAAATGTTGACGCTGGATGCAGCAGCCGTTTCTCACGCTAAAGCCGCAGCAAAAGGCCATGATATATGCATTGCCGGATCATTCTCCACCATGCGTCCGGTTTATGCTGGCTCCGACCGCACTGATACGAGCAAAAACTGGTCGCGCGATGAAGCGATGGTTTTATTCCGCCGCAAAGCTCAAAACTTGAAAGCCATTGGCGTTGATCTCATTATGATGGAGATGATGCGTGATACCGACTACTCGCTGTGGGCCTGCGAAGCGGCGATAGAAACGGGACTTCCGATTTGGATTGGGATTGCAGTCGAGAAGCAAGCTGACACGCTCACAGGGTTTGGCCGTGATGATCAAAAGTTTGAGGATGTGGCAAAGGCATTGGCGGCACTCAAGCCAGAGGTTATTTCAATCATGCATACATCACCAAACAACACCGATGAAGCTTTGGCAATTTTGCGCAAGTATTGGAAAGGCCCCGTCGGCACTTATCCTGAATGTGGATATTTCAAAGCACCGGATTGGCAATTTGTGGATGTCATAACTCCGTCCGACTTGGTGCAGAAATCCCATGACTGGAGCAAACACGGCGCTACAATTTTTGGCGGGTGCTGTGGCATAGGGCCTGATCACATTGAAGCTTTGGCGCAAGAGTTCAAATGATGAAAACTGGATCATGTCTATGCGGTGCGGTCGCTTATGAAATTCACGGCCCCATGGATGATGTGATTGCTTGCCACTGCACGCAATGCCGCAAGATGACAGGGAACTACTGGGCATCTACCCATGTTGCCGATGCTGATTTAAAGCTCACCAGACAAGATGGATTGAAATGGTTCGCCTCCAGCGAGGCCGCTTCGCGTGGCTTCTGCAAAGAGTGTGGTTCCAGCCTGTTTTGGAAATCTAAAGATTCGATTGCCACCTCATTGTGTGTCGGGACGGTTGATGGAAAAACCGATCTGAAATTAGGCGGCCATATTTATTGTGATAGCGCTGGCGACTATTATGAAATCTCCGGCGGAGCTTTCCAAAAAGCCACTTATTGAAGTTGCCCACAGGCCTGTTTGCTGTTGGTAAAAGCGATTGTATGGCAGTATCTTGCCAAAATGACACATCGCTTTTGCAGTCCTTCTCTTCATAGTAATGCACCAATTGTGCCCTTGGCTTCATCATTGTGGTGGCGCAATGAAAAGCCTAGTGAAGCTTTATGACTGATACGTCCGTTCCTATTATTGGAAAGTTCAATGTGCCGCCGATTCCGCGTTGGGTGGGGTTTGTAGCGGCTTGCGTTGGCATGTTTATGGCAATCTTGGATATTCAGGTGGTCGTCACCTCTCTGCCTGTCATAGAAGAAGCCTTGAAGATTGGTCCCGATCTGATGAGTTGGATTCAGACCTCCTATTTAATCGCGGAAATTATCGCTATTCCACTGACAGGATTGTTGATGCGGGTGTTCACCATGCGCCTACTCTTTGCAGTGGGGCTATTTGCTTTCACATTGGCCTCGATTGGCTGCGCACTCAGTGTTGGCTTTGCCGATTTGTTGGTGTGGCGGGTGTTTCAAGGCTTTGCTGGCGGCCTGCTTATTCCGTTGGTGTTTTCCAGCATATTCCTGCTGTTTCCGGCTGGCTTTCAACAAACCATGGCCACCACGATTGGTGGCTTTCTTGCGGTGTTAGCCCCTACGCTGGGTCCGGTGGCTGGGGGATGGATTACCGAGCATTATAGCTGGCATTGGTTGTTCCTCATCAATATCGTCCCCGGGATTATTGCAATTATAACAGGAGCGATTTGCTTGCCACGCGCGCAATTGCAATTGAAGCTTTTGAAGGATCTTGATTGGTTCTCCGTTTTGCTTTTGGGCTTGGCGCTTGCTTTGCTGGTTGTGGGTTTGAAAGAAGCGCCAACACGGGGTTGGCTTTCAATGCCTGTCATCGGGTGCTTTGCTGTATCCTTAGCAAGTGCTTGGATTTTGTGGCGCAGGCCTAACCCAGCCATCATGTTTCACTTACTTGAAGACCGAGCGCTAACCTTCGGCTGCATTCTCAGCTTCATCCTCGGCTTCTGCCTGTTCGGCATGGTTTATTTGATGCCAGTGTTTTTGGCTTTTGTGCGTGGCCATGGGCCGCTGGAAATTGGCGAGATCACACTTGTGAATGGTGCCGCTCAATTGATCGCGGCGCCACTCGTTGTGCAACTGGATCGCCGCTTTGATGCACGCTGGCTCGCCGGCCTTGGGTTTACGGTGTTTGCGGTTGGCTTGTTTATGAGCACCAACCAAACCATTAATTCCGATAGCCCGCAAATGTTCTGGCCACAGGTGGTGCGGGGCTGTGCTGTGGCCTTGTGCATTCTGCCGCCTATTCGGTTTGCTTTGGCTTTGATGCCGCTCGATAAAATTGGCGATGCCAGTGGATTATTTAACGTAAGCCGTAATATCGGCGGTGCTATTGGCATAGCGCTGATCGACACGGTGATGTTCTCGCGGACTCCAATCTATACCGATCAAATTATGGATGCGTTGAAGGTCGATCCTGCTGCTGCTGCAAAAATGCTGGGCATGGTGGTAGACGACTTGCCGACGCCTGATGATTCCTCAGGCTTTCTTGGCATTATGGACTCCATCCAAGGGGCCAGCTTAACTATGGCTATTAATGAGTGCTGGTTGATGCTGGGCGTCGTATGTTTGTTATCTTTGCCAGTTTTGTGGTGGCTGGGCCCGATTCGTAGCGCAGTGCCTGTCTCCAAACTCGCGCCAAACGAGCTTTCCAACCTCAAGTAGACCACTTGCGGATGTAATTTAATTGTGGCGCTCAAATCTATTTATTTTTCAAAAAATGGCTTTGGGTCTTGACGACTGTCAAGGGGAAAAGCGGTTTCGTCCACTGTCCCAACTGAGTTGTGATTTAAACTCACGAAACTCTTGAGCTTCTAGGCAGAATCGGGCGATGGTGTGGTTATCAACAGTAAGCGCGGAGTTGTGGACACAATATCTTGTGTTAACTATTCATTAACACACTAGCTATTGACGACATTGCTTTGCTGTAATAGTTTCAGTTTCTAAGGCGTGCAGCGAATTTAGGTTTGCCAAGCCTGTCAGTTCTGGGTCCAGTTCGAGAACAGTCAGCACGCGTTGGGGGCGAGAACCTTCGCCAATCAGGGAATAGCGTAGAACACGAGTGAATTAGCTCCGTGGGCGCATTTGTGCGCGCGCGGCAACAATATTGATAATATCTGGGGCACTAAAATGCGGATTGAACGGAAATATACCAAGGCTGGCCAAGACACTTATGCGGGACTCGATTTCCGCATTGCGGTGAGCGAAATCAAGAACCCTGACGGTTCGATTGTGTTTCGCTTGGCCGACATTGAAGTGCCCTCCACTTGGAGCCAAGTGGCAACTGATATTTTGGCACAAAAATATTTCCGCAAAGCGGGTGTTCCAAAAGCTCTAAAGCGCGTTGAGGAAGAAACAGTTCCATCATGGTTGTGGCGCTCGGTTGCGGATGATGATGCACTGGCGCATTTGCCTTTGAAGGAACGCACACGTGGTGAAGTTTCAGCCAAAGAAGTGTTCAACCGTTTGGCTGGCACTTGGACATATTGGGGCTGGAAGGGCAATTATTTCACCACTGAAGAAGATGCCCGCGCATTCTATGACGAGCAATGCCTCATGCTGGCCACGCAGAAATGCGCTCCAAATTCACCACAGTGGTTCAACACGGGCTTGCATTGGGCTTATGGCATTGATGGTCCGGCGCAAGGCCACCATTATGTTGACCATGAGACAGGCAAGCTGACCAAATCCAAAACTGCTTATGAGCATCCGCAGCCCCATGCCTGCTTTATTCAAGGTGTGTCTGATGATCTTGTGAACGAAGGCGGCATTATGGATCTTTGGGTGCGTGAAGCGCGCCTGTTCAAATATGGTTCCGGCACGGGTTCAAATTTCTCCAGCTTACGCGGCGAAGGCGAAAAACTTTCGGGCGGCGGCAAATCATCTGGCCTTATGAGCTTCCTCAAGATTGGTGACCGCGCTGCAGGTGCCATCAAGTCCGGTGGCACCACTCGCCGCGCTGCCAAAATGGTGGTGGTTGATGTCGATCATCCCGATGTTGAAAACTACATTGAGTGGAAGGTGAAGGAAGAAGAGAAGGTTGCCTCGCTGGTGACTGGCTCCAAAATCGTCAAGAAGCACCTCACCGCTATTATGAAGGCTTGCGTGAATTGCGAAGGCCCCGGTGGTGATTGCTTCGAAATTGAAAAGAACCCTGCCCTCAAGCGTGCGGTTAAAGATGCGCGTAAGAATATGGTGCCTGACAATTATATCAAGCGCGTGGTTCAATTTGCCAAGCAAGGTTACACCGAAATTTCATTCGACACTTACGACACCGATTGGGATGGCGAAGCTTATCGCACTGTATCTGGTCAGAACTCGAATAACTCAGTGCGTGTGACCGATGAATTCTTGAAAGCTGTTGAAACCAATGGCGATTGGGATTTGATTGGCCGCACCAATGGCAAAGTTTACAAAACTTTGAAGGCGCGGGATCTTTGGGACAAAATTGGTGCTGCGGCTTGGGCTTCAGCTGATCCTGGCATTCAATTCCACTCCACCATCAATGATTGGCATACTTGCCCAGCGGCTGGCGAAATTCGCGCTTCGAATCCTTGCTCAGAATATATGTTCTTGGATGACACGGCCTGCAACTTGGCCTCGCTCAATTTGCTGCAATTCCGCAATGTGGGTGAAAACACGGTTGATATTGCATCCTTTGAACATGCGGTTCGGTTGTGGACTGTGGTTCTCGAAATCTCGGTGATGATGGCGCAATTTCCATCGAAGGAAATTGCTCGTCTTTCATACGACTACCGCACACTCGGTTTGGGCTTTGCCAACATTGGTGGCTTGTTGATGATTGCCGGCATTCCTTATGACAGCCATGAAGGCCGTTCGATCTGCGCTGCTATTTCAGCTATTATGACGGGTGTGTCTTATGCTACGTCCGCTGAAATGGCATCCGAACTTGGCCCCTTTGCTGGCTATGCCAAGAATGCCGACAGCATGTTGCGCGTGATGAAGAACCATCGCCGCGCTGCTTATGGTGCAGCTGTTGGTTATGAAGGGGTTCGCACAGCGCCTGTGCCGTTGGATGAGAATGATCTCACTGATAAGTCATTGGCCGTTGCAGCACGCAGAGCATGGGACAAAGCTGTTGAAATGGGCGAAGCCCATGGTTATCGTAATGCGCAATCCACTGTTGTGGCCCCAACCGGCACCATAGGTTTGGTGATGGATTGTGACACCACAGGCATTGAGCCAGACTTTGCATTAGTGAAGTTCAAGAAGCTGGCTGGTGGTGGTTATTTCAAGATCATCAACCAATCGGTTCCTGAAGCACTTCGCACTTTGGGTTACTCTGCCGATCAAATTGAAAAGATCATCGGCTATGCCGTGGGCCATGGCACTTTGTCCGATGCCCCGGCTCTCAATCATGCAGCACTGAAAGCCAAAGGTTTTGGTGATGAGCAAATTGCCAAAATTGAAGGAGGGCTTGCTTCCGCTTTTGACATTAAGTTCGTGTTCAACAAGTGGACGCTGGGCGAAGAATTCTGCAAGAGCGTTCTGAAAATCTCAGATGCTCAACTCAATGATTTCAGCTTTGATTTGTTGGCGCATATTGGTTTCTCGCGCGCTGATATTGATAAAGCCAACATTCATGTGTGCGGTGCCATGACTCTCGAACAAGCCCCCGGTTTGAAGGATGAGCATTTGGCAGTGTTTGATTGCGCCAATCCTTGCGGTCGCATTGGTAAGCGTTATCTCTCGGTTGAAAGCCACATTCGCATGATGGCCGCATCGCAGAGCTTTATCTCGGGAGCGATTTCCAAAACCATCAACATGCCGAATGATGCCACCGTTGAAGAATGCGCTGCATCTTATATGCTGAGTTGGAAGCTGGGCGTGAAAGCCAATGCACTGTATCGTGATGGCTCGAAGCTCTCGCAACCACTATCTTCACAACTCATCGCTGATGAGGAAGATGAAGATGATGGTGTGGATGCTTTGATGGCCAAAGCCCCTGTGCAAAGGGTTGAAACAATCGTTGAAAAGATTGTTGAGCGCATCGTTGAACGCGCTGCTGACCGCGATAAGCTGCCATCACGCCGTAAAGGCTATACACAGAAGGCCGTTGTGGGTGGACATAAAGTTTATCTTCGCACCGGCGAATATGATGATGGCAAGCTCGGTGAAATCTTCATTGATATGCACAAGGAAGGTGCAGCTCTTCGCGCCATGATGAATAACTTCGCTATCGCCGTATCTGTAGGCCTGCAATATGGTGTGCCGTTGGAAGAATTTGTGGATGCCTTTACATTCACCAAGTTTGAACCGGCTGGCATGGTGCAAGGCAACGAGTCGATCAAGAATGCAACGTCGATCTTGGACTATGTGTTCCGCGAACTCGCCGTGTCTTATCTCGGTCGCCATGAACTGGCGCATGTTGAAGCTTCAGAAATGGGCTTTGATAGTTTGGGTAAAGGCGTTGATGAGCTTGATCATAAGCCATCAGTTCCAGTCCAACGTTTCGTGTCTTCGGGCTTCGTGCGCAAACAAAACTTGGCCAATGTTGTGGTGATGCCACAAGCTTCGGCTTCGCAATCACCGTCTCATGCTTTGTTGATGCGTGCAGCAGAGCAAGTCTCGCATGGCAACACAGCTTTGGCTGAACCAGCTGCTGTTGCCTACACCTACGAAGCGCCAGCGCCTTCTATGGATCTGCGTAGCCAAGCCAAGATGAAAGGTTATGAAGGCGACACCTGTGGCGAATGCGGCAACTATACCATGGTGCGCAACGGCACGTGTTTAAAGTGCGATACCTGTGGATCAACGAGCGGTTGTTCGTGATATAGTTTTCAATGAGCGAACAAATGGCGGAGAGCAATCTCCGTCATTTTTATTTATAATCACCCTCGTTTGTCATCGTCGGATTTATTCTAGCTACAAGCTCGCCAATAAAAAGAATGGAACGCTCTACATTGTGTGACAGGTGATCTTCCAACTCGCATTAGCCAACATAGAGAAGGTCTTGTTGAAGGCTTAACGAAGAAATACAATGTCAAAACTTTAGTTTGGTTTGAAGACTTCTGTGAAATTGATATCGCAATTCAACGCGAGAAGACGATGAAGAAGTGGCCGCGGCAGTGGAAAATCAATGTCATTGAACGTGAAAATACAGAGTGGAGCAACCTCTACAGTGCAATTATTTGAAAATAATTTGTGGATAAGCAGAATGCAGGGAAATGGATTATCGATATTGCTCAAAGACAAATTATTCGTCCGTGTACAGATTAATCAATTTAATGCTTATATTTCAGCACTATTTCTAATTTACAATATTATCCGTGTACGGATCACATTTCCCGGTTCAATTTGTTTACCAATTGTTAGGCATATCAGATTGATACACAACATGTAGTCGGCATATTGCCGAATCACACAATGAGGTTCAAAACACTGTCTAGTTATCGGCGTGAAATAAAAATAAATATTTTTGTTGATGTTGATATCAAGTAAGTCTGGCCTGCGTTGTGGGGCAAAAACAAACTTTAATCTCTAGGAGAGAACATCATGGCTGCTGCGAAAAAAGCTG
>JANPGD010000183.1:0-1813 GCA_031423845.1 Hyphomicrobiales bacterium
CTTTCAAACATGCAGCGGTTAGCGCCGAACGACTCGATGCAGGATTCGACCCATGGTCGCCATGCGCTTGCCAAAGCTTCGGAGGATGGGGCCTGTTCCAATTGCTCAAACCCAAAACCAGAAATGGCCATGCCCAGCCCGCCGATTTTCACGGTTACATTGGGGCATGTGGCGAGTTCGGTCATCGAGGCACACCAACGCTTAAAAACGTTCTTGCGCTGTCCTTCATAGGCTCCGACGCCGAGGATTCCTCCGCAATGATTGAGGATAATTTGCACATTGGGGAAACGTTGCGCCAAGGCTGTGAGCTTTGGAATTTGGTGGAAGAAAAGCCATGCATCAAAGCTGAGGTTCAAATCAGCAAGCTGGGCGAAGCCTGCATGAAAGACGGCACTCTCCATCAAATCTTCAGTGGTAGGATAGGCAGGGTTGAGAAGGCACTCGTCAGCATCCCACGTTAAAATATGTCGGACGCCACGAAAAAAACCCTTGCCCGCGGCCAGATGCGCTTCGAGAACAGGCCGAACTGCATTGCCTTGCATCAAGTCGGCATACCCAACAATTGCAGCACAGAGCTTTGGGCCGTTTGACGCAACCGCATTCTCAGCAACGCCAGCAGCAAAATCCGTTTCACCAACAGAGCGAAACCTCTCTGGACCATCGGTGCGATAAAAGCTGCGGGCCTGTAAGAAGACTGTTGCGCGTAAATTGAGACCCGCACCAATGTCAGCTTCGAAATCTTTCGCAAGATAACTCTGGCCCGGTCTGTCGAACAAATGATGATGGGCATCAATGATGGGTTGGGTTGGATCGATCACTGGCTCTTGGCGAGACGCTAGCCATTCTTCTCTGATGGGGTGGTGTAAGAATGCCGCCACTTCAGCTTACCTCAGGCAGTTCAAGTTCTGGCGCGAAATTTTCAGGCAGGCCTATTTCAAATGCGTTCAGCGTCAGGGCCACCATTGAATAGTAACCGAGGATTCCGACAAGCTCGACCATCCCCTTTTCACCGAGCGCCTCGAAGCCTTGCTGATAAAGCGCATGTGGTAATTTGCCTTTGGGCAGTAGCGTAGATGAAACTTGAAAAACTATTTCCTCTAATGGCCCGCTGAGATAAGGGCTGCGGTCAGCTGCGATATCATCAATCGTTCTTGGGTCGACGCCTGCCGCCAAAGCGATTTTCTTGTGGGCCGTCCATTCATGGTGAGACGTCCAATGCTTGCCACAAACCAATATCGCAAGTTCACTGAGTGTTGGTGCAAGTGAGGTTTCAAACCGCAAGAGTTCACCAATATGTTGAGCACGGCGCGCCAGTTCTGGATTGCGCAACCACGCAATCATCGGGGCAGGAATTTTTCCGCGTTTGCCTGCTACGACTTCGGCAATCACTGCTCTCTGCTCAGAGGTCAAGTCATGTTCGTCCGGCATCGAAAGTCGCGTCATGATGGCAATCCGAGAATCTTACGTGCTTCAACAGGGCTGGCGACATCAGCACCAATTTCACGGACAATCCGAGCTGCCCGCTCCACTAAGGGCACGTTGCCCGTTGCGAGCACTCCCTTCGACATAAAGAGATTATCCTCTAATCCTACCCTCACATGGCCACCATTCACAACGGAAAGCGCAACAATTGGGAATTGCTTCGAGCCAACACCAAATGCGCTCCAATTTGCGCCTTTGGGCAAAATGCTTTTCATGGAAAACATCGATTCCGGATTTGCTGGTGCGCCCCATGGAACACCTAGGCAAAATTGAAAGAACGGCGGATCATCGAACAGACCCTGACCGTAAAGGTGATTAGCCAAAGCCATAT
>JANPGD010000184.1:0-16501 GCA_031423845.1 Hyphomicrobiales bacterium
CGGTAAACCTGCATTGAATCCGCGTTGATGATCACGCCACCGCGCGTACTTGCAGCCTCCAACGCAAGAGCTGACTTGCCGCTGGCGGTGGGGCCTGCAATAAGCAGCACTGATTTTTGTTTCATCGGATTCTTCATGTCAAATATACTCGTTCTCATAGCAGCCCAAAATTCTGGCGCAATCACTGACGATATTATTGCAGCTGTGGGCTCTGCACCAAAGTGGCTCGCTCAAGGCGAAGCTGCAGAATTTACAGAATTCCCAGCAGATATTGAACAGCGTCTCAGTGCTGCATCTTTGGATGTGAACATTGTGCCCGCTGCCAACCGCCGCAAAAAACTACTGATCGCCGACATGGATTCTACCATGATCCACCAAGAGTGCATTGATGAGCTGGGTGTAATGGCGGGCGTGGGCGACCACATTAAAGACATCACCGCGCGGGCTATGCGTGGCGAATTGGATTTTGAAGGCGCGCTCAAAGAGCGCGTGGCTCTGCTCAAAGGCCTAGATGAAAGTGTTATCGCAAAAGTCATCCGCGAACGGATTAGTTTTATGGAAGGTGGGGAAACTTTACTTGCCACCATGAAGGCCACCGGCGCTTATACTGCTTTAGTGTCAGGCGGTTTCACAGCCTTCACCGCGCATGTGGCAACGAAATTGGGCTTCGACGAAAACCGAGCCAACATTCTGCTCATCGAAAACGAAAAACTGAACGGCGAAGTAGCCCAGCCCATCTTGGGCAAAGCAGCAAAGGTTGAATCACTACAGCACATTTGCAAAGCGCATGGGATTTCAACGTCCGATGCAATTGCGGTGGGTGATGGTGCCAACGACATTCCCATGCTTCTTGCGGCTGGTATGGGGGTTGCCCTCCACGCCAAACCGAAAGTGCAAGAACAAGCACCTTATGTGATCAACCACAGCGATCTCACAGCGCTGCTTTATTTGCAGGGCTACGCGAAATCAGAATTCGCAAAATAAAAAACGCACAGGCCGAAACCTGTGCGTCTTGCATAATGTGCAAAATCTCAGCTGCGCTTCATGCCGCCCAGCAGATAATAGGCAGCGCCACCGATGGCCACGCCGAAGAACCAGCCATAAATGCCCCACCAACTTGGCAAGATGCTCGTGAAGTTTGGCAGGATGGTCGAGAACAAGCCGCCCACAATCAAGGCAATGAACGCATTATAGTTCCAGCCATTGCTGGCTTTGAACTCACCGTCTTCTTGGTAAAGTGCGTTCACATCAATCTTGCCTTTGCGCAGCAGATAATAATCCACCATCATAATACCAAATATTGGCCCCATTGTAGATCCGATGAGACCAACGAAATGCGCAGCGCCGCCATTCCAAGGTGCAAAGGGATAAAGCACCAAGGCGATCAGAGCAGCGATGTAGCCACCCCTCTTGAAGTCGATCTGGCGTGGGAACACGTTGGAAATATCAAAGGCTGGTGACACGAAATTCGCCACCACATTGATGCCAAGCGTTGCCACAGCAAAAGTCATAGCGGCAAGAGCGGCCAAGAACCAATTATCAAACTTTGCTGAGATCTGATCAGGATGCAGAAGCAATTCGCCATACACAGTGAAAGCCGCTGTGGTGGTGATGCCTGCAACCAAGCAGAACAGCAGAAGGTTGATGGGCAGGCCCCAGAGATTGCCTTTACGCACCGTTGCTTCATCAGGCGCATAACGCGAAAAGTCGCAGAAGTTCAGATAAAGTGCGGCAAAGTAAGTAACCCAAGTTGCTGCCACAGCAGCAAGAGCTGCAATGGAACCGGGCGCATAAGGAATGCCGGCATCAGCAGCGGCAGCGGCTAATTTATCAGCCGGAATATCTGAACCGAATGAAATCGTTCCAGCTTTGACAACCAGAATAATTGCCAAGATCAGCATCATCACCCACACTGCAGGGCCTGCCCAATCTTGGAATTTCCGAACGGTATCCATGCCCCTTTGAATGATCAGCAATTGCAAAGCCCAGATCACCACGTAGCAGATCACTTCAAGCGTAGAATGGCCCAGCATGTGACTGTTGGTGTGAAAATCCATAATGCCTTGGTTGCGGGTGAGCAAAGCTACAATGGCACCCGAGGCCGCCGAGGTTTGCGCGCCATACCAGAAGCAGGCCACAATGGCCCGCACCAAGGCCGGAGCGTTAGCACCAAAAGTGCCGAAAGAAGCCCGCGCTAAAACTGGATAAGGCACACCGGTGCGAACACCCGCAATGCCCACCATATTCATCAAAGCATAGACGATGACCGAACCAAGGCCGATCGCGATGACAAAGTTAAAAAAATTGCCGCAGGCTAAAAATAAACTTGCGGCAAGAAAATATCCGTAGAGTGAGTGAACGTCTGACGTCCAGACGTTGAAGATCGAAAAGGCACCCCAGTTGCGATTAGCCGCAGGCGCCAAATCCTCGTTGTGTAACGAGGGTGACGGATTGACAAGTTTCATTGTTCAAAGACCCCTATTGTTAGCGTTTCCCCATTGGCGACTCTCTAAATGGAGCTGTCCAATACTCAGGCAGATTAATACGGTGGGGGAATTTGGCAACGCTTAATTCACTCCTGCCATCTCCTGTCAGCAGCACCCTTTGCGATCAGCATTGGAACCCCTATATCTCTGCCTATGGGACATTCACGTCAGGAAGGCGGATTCGCTGAGGCACCGCAGCTCGAAATTGAAGGCTATGAACTGCCGGAATCCGCGGCTGGATTAATGGCAGGACTTCGTCCTGAGCAGACGGCTATTCCGGCTTATGTGCCTTATAAACCACCCAAGCCACCAAAGTCTGAAGGAGGCAAGCGGCTGGATGTGGTTTCGCCGTTTGAGCCCAAAGGCGATCAACCCACGGCGATAGCTGAGCTCGTGGCAGGTGTTCAGGCCAATGAGCGTGATCAGGTTCTGCTTGGCGTTACGGGTTCGGGCAAAACTTTCACAGTCGCCAAAATCATCGAAGCCACGCAACGCCCTGCCCTGATCATGGCCCCGAATAAAACTCTGGCCGCCCAACTTTATGGCGAGTTTCAGAATTTCTTTCCGAATAGTGCGGTTGAATATTTTGTATCGTATTACGATTATTATACGCCGGAAGCTTATGTGGCCCGCAGCGATACATACATTGAAAAAGAATCCTCGATCAATGAACAGATCGACCGCATGCGCCATTCGGCGACGCGTGCTTTGCTGGAGCGCGATGATGTGATTGTGGTGGCCTCCGTCTCGTGCATTTACGGCATTGGCGATGTGGAAACTTATTCGGCCATGACTGTGACGGTCAAAAAAGGCCAGCGCATTGAACAGCGCGCCTTGATCAATGATTTTGTGGCGCTGCATTACAAACGCAATGATCAGAATTTTGTGCGCGGCTCGTTCCGCGTGCGTGGCGACACCATCGAATTGTTCCCCTCGCATTTTGAAGATCGTGCATGGCGCATTTCATTGTTTGGCGATGTGATCGAAACCATCTCGGAATTTGATCCGCTCACCGGCCGCAAGACGGCGGAGCTTGAAAACGTTAAAGTCTATTCCAATTCGCATTACATCACGCCCAAACCCACGCTTGAGCAAGCAGTGTTGCGTATTAAGAATGATCTGAAATTGCGCCTCACTGAATTTAATAATGCAGGCCGTATCCTCGAAGCACAGCGGCTTGAACAGCGCACCATGTTTGATATTGAAATGATGATGGCCACGGGTTCATGTGCGGGCATTGAAAATTATTCGCGTTATCTTACGGGCCGCAAGCCCGGCGAACCGCCGCCGACATTGTTTGAATATCTACCGGACAATGCACTGGTGTTCATTGACGAAAGCCACGTCACGGTTCCGCAGATCGGTGGCATGTTCAAGGGCGACTTTAGCCGCAAAGCCACGCTGGCTGAGTATGGTTTCCGCTTGCCAAGTTGTATTGATAATCGCCCGCTGCGCTTTGAAGAATGGGAAGCCATGCGGCCACAAACTGTGTTTGTCTCCGCCACGCCCGGCAATTGGGAAATGAACCAAACGGGTGGCGTGTTTGCCGAACAGGTGATCCGCCCTACTGGCCTCATCGATCCGCCCGTCATCATTCGTCCGGTGAAAACCCAGGTTGATGATTTGATTGATGAGTGCAAGGCCGTGGCACTGGCTGGCATGCGCGTGTTGGTGACCACGCTCACCAAGCGCATGGCCGAAGACCTTACAGAATATATGCATGAGCAAGGCATACGCGTGCGTTATATGCACAGCGATATTGACACGTTGGAGCGCATCGAAATTCTGCGTGATCTCAGGCTTGGCGCATTTGATGTGCTCATCGGCATCAACCTGCTGCGCGAAGGTTTAGACATTCCTGAATGCGCTTTGGTAGCCATTCTCGATGCTGACAAGGAAGGCTTCCTGCGCAGCGAAACTTCTTTGGTGCAAACCATCGGCCGCGCCGCCAGAAACGTTGATGGCCGTGTAATTATGTATGCCGATAAAATCACTGGCTCCATGGAACGCGCCATCAAAGAGACCGATCGCCGCCGCGAAAAACAAGTGGCTTATAATGTAGCCAACGGCATCACGCCCACGTCGATCCGCAAAAACATCAGCGATATTATGGGCAGCATCTACGAGCAAGACCACGTGCAAGTCGGCGGCCTCTCCGAAGGTGGCGGACCATTGGTGGGCCACAATTTACAAAAAGTTCTGGCCGATATGGAAAAGCGCATGCGCGAAGCCGCCTCGAATTTAGAGTTCGAAGAAGCCGCGCGGTTACGCGATGAAGTAAAAAGATTAAAGGCCGTGGAACTGGCCGTAATGGATGATCCGCTGGCAAGAAACCTAAACATCCAGACCGCCGAAGAAAGCTGGCCGAGTGGAGCGCCTGCGAAGAGGCGGGCTGGGAGCAAGGCGGGGAAAGCGGGCACGCGGACGTTTAGGGGCAAGACGCGGTAGTGACTGAGCAAGGGTTGCGATTCGAAGATCGGTTCAATGAACATGAAGTTATGCTGTTGGAGGTCTTTAATAAGCATCAAGTACGTTTTATTCTAATTGGCGGCGTAGCTGCTGCATATCATGGTGCAAGAAATATTGAAAACTCAACGAATGATATTGATTTTCTGACATCCCCAACCCAGTCAAACGCTAAAAAAGTACACGATGCAATTAGTGAAATTGAATCGCTAGCGTCTGTTGTCGTTGACGGTCAGCATGTGGAAAATTTTGCGAAATCAAAAAAGCGTTATATCATTCATTGGATGAATTGTGATGTACTCACCGCTTCTTCAGAACAGGAATTTGAAAAATTCTATTATAAGGCGATTTCCACAAAAGTTAAATTTCAAACATTAAAGGTTATCTCCATTGAACACTTGATTGAAATGAAAACTACGGTCGCGAATAGTTTGGATGAACAATCAGAGAAACACAAAACTGATGTCGAAGAATTGAATAAAATATTGTCAAACCGATGATATCGCAAAGAGACCTCGCCCGGCCTTCGGACAGCTTCTCCAGAGGAGAAGCGTGAAATAATTTAGGCGGTGTCAAATTTTTCCCTTCTCCTTTGGAGAAGGTGCGCCAACGGCGCGGATGAGGTCTCTCTCTCCGCGCAATCGCCAATGCCCTACTGCGCAGGCGCAAGCCCGCATTGCTTCTGCTCCATGTCGATCTGCTTGGTGATGCGGATGGCGTTTTCGGCGTAGGCTTCTGTGACTGAGCCGTGATTGATGGTCTTGCCACTCAAAGGGCTCACAGCTTCACACAAATGGAAGACATGCGGTTCGGAAGACTTCTTTTGTCCGGCTTCTGGTGCGATCCAATAGACCACATCCGTGCCGTTTGGATTTGCAGCAGATTTCGTTGCGTCAGCGATTGCCGAAGAATCCCGCGCGATGTCTTGGGCTTGCGATGCTACGTCTGGTGAACAGGCGGTGGTTGCTTGGCCTGATTTGATCTGAGTGGCGCAGGCGTTCATGTCTTGCGTGTATTGCTCAACAGAGGGTGGTTTGAAACTCACGCCCATCACGGTTGCCAGCACGGCGAGAACAGCGCCAATGCCGCCCGCAATTTGTTTATTCTTAGGATCCATGTCCTTGTCCAAGAAGATCAGGGCAAGCAAAGGCAGGAAGGCGATCAATCCGATAATCGCACCCAGTTGGTTCTGAACGAAGAAGCGGAACGGTTCTGCCCGTGTTGCAGGGTTGTGCTTGTTGGCGGCTTTCCACAACATGCTGCCTGCAATCGCAAAGACGGCAATGCCGACAAGCAGACCAATTAGTAGTGGAAGATTGCCGCCGCTGGCAGCATCGAACTTGTGCAGCTTGACGAGCATATAAATGCCCGCAATTTCGCCACCGATGGCCACAGCCCAACACAGCAAGGCGAATATCCGAAGTCGCTTGGAAGCACCCTTCTGGTCTTGCGTGGCAGCCCACGCTTTGGTCACATCACCTTTTTCGGTCGGCTTGTTGTCAGACATATTCTAATCCCCGGTTCAATGCTTCTGCATCATGGCTCCGAGTTTGGCAGAATGATGGTGGTTGTCAACAATCCCCAGCAAGGAGCTTCACGCCGCAGATTTTCGTTTCTCTCGCACACCGATTTCAGGCGCAGCGATTTTTTCTTCGCTGCGCCTCAGCCAACTTGGGTTTGGCAAAGTGTCAGGCTCGAGATTTGCAGTCTCGGGGCTATCGTCCTCCCATACGTCAAAAACCAGAAGGCGCTTGAACGACTCTGCATCAAGCATGAAGAACCCGGCTTTATCTTTGTTTGGCATGGCAGGATTATGCGGCGCGACCAATCAAGCGCTTTTTAATTTCTTCAATCGATTTGGAGAGTTCGGATTTTTCGGCAGCCATCTCTTCCGTCATTTCAGGCGCATCAGGGTTGCGCTGCAACCATTCTGGCTCAACAGCCTTGACGTGAGTTTGATCTTCAGTTGCGATCATGTCGCAGGCGCGGTGCCAATGATCATCAGCACAGCCTTCGGGTTGACCTTCAGCCTCCCACATCTGATGAGCGGCGGCGCGAATGCGATCTTCAGTGCTGATTTCGGGGGTGTCGGCGGTGATTGGGGTTAATTCCATGTGAGCGGTCCTCGTTTGAGATGTTGCGTGCCCGCCACTTACACGCAGCGACTCACCTGCGGGCACAACTCAATTTCACACTTAAGAGATTAAATTACAATTAAAAATTGTCTCACAATTAAACACTATCTATGCGTGTTATTTTCAAGTAAAAACCGACCATGCAGGAGAACATGGTCGGCTTGTTTGGACGTTAGTTGAACTTAGTAGCAAACCCATTGCTTGGACCATGTCACGATCTTGTGGGTGTGGTTCCAGTTCCAATGCTTGTGCTTCATCATTTTGTAGCCGCAGTCTTCATCATAGCCTGCATCATAATAGCCACCGCCGTAGCCACCATCATAAAAACCAGGGCCGCCGAGGTTAAAGCCGAAATCAATGTTGACGTTGGTTTTGGCTTGGGCAGAAGCGCCAAAGCCGATGGTGAGAGCTGTTGCAGCTGCAAGAGCGATGAGTGTTTTGCGTGTGTTGGTCATTTGAGTATTCCTTCCAGTTGAGGTTCATTGTGTGTGTTTCGATGTGACCCTTATGAGACCCTCGCCCTGAACCTAATCTGAGGCCCATGTTAATCTGCCGTTCATATTGAAATATCCGAATGCCCCCTGTAGAAGCCCCACCATGGCCCATAAACCCACCATATTTATCGACGGCGAAGCAGGCACCACGGGCCTGCAAATTCGTGATCGTTTGAAAAACCGCACCGATCTGGAATTGGTTTCGATCCCGCATGAAAAACGCAAAGACATGGATGCCAAGCGCGACCTGCTGAACAGCGTTGATGTGGCCATTTTGTGCTTGCCCGATGAAGCCGCATTAGAAGCGGTCAGTCTTATCACATCAAAAACCCGCGTTATCGATGCTTCCACCGCATTCCGTGTGAACCCCGATTGGGCCTATGGCTTTGCAGAAATGGATGCAGAGCAGCGCGACCGTATTGCCAATGCGAAATTTGTGTCTAACCCCGGCTGTTATCCGCAAGGTTTGATCGCCCTCACCAAGCCACTGATTGCGGCTGGTCTGTTGGCGGCAGATCATCCAATCACTTATAACGCCATCAGTGGTTATTCCGGCGGCGGCAAAAAGATGATTGAGGATTATGTGGCCCAAGGTGCATCAGCCTCGCCCTACATGCCTTATGGCCTCACTTTTAAACACAAGCATGTGGCTGAGATGAAACTCTATGCGGGCCTCACACGCGGCGTCATCTTCCAGCCCGCTGTTGGCAATTACGCCCAAGGCATGATGGGCTGCGTGCCGCTGTTCACGTCGTACTACGGTGAAAAAATACACAGTGTACTGACAAATTATTTCGCAGGCTCGCGCTTCATCTCAGTGGCGCCACTGGAACCACACGAACGTCACGTGAGCTTAAACCCAGAAGCCTTGAACAACACAAACAATATGCGCTTGCATGTGTTTGCCAATGATGATGTGGGCCAAGTTTTACTCATGGCGATTTATGACAATCTCGGCAAAGGCGCATCCGGTGCTGCCGTGCAAAACCTCAACCTGATGATCGGTGCCGACGAAGCATCATCTGTCGATTTGATTTAAGTAAGGAACCAACATGGATAAATTCAATACAATCACTGGTGTGGCCGCTCCGCTCAACATCACCAATATCGACACCGATATGATTATTCCAAAGCAGTTCCTGAAAACCATTCTGCGCACGGGTCTCGGAAAATCATTGTTCTATGAAATGCGCTACACCCAAGACGGTGTGGAGATGCCTGATTTTGTTCTCAACCAACCCGCTTATCGCAAGGCTGAGATTTTAGTGGCTGGCGATAATTTCGGCTGCGGTTCTTCACGCGAACATGCGCCTTGGGCTTTGTTAGACTTCGGTATCCGTTGCGTGATCGCCACCAGCTTTGCTGATATTTTTTATAACAACTGTTTCAAAAATGGCATTCTGCCCATTGTCGTCAGCGCCGAAGATCAGAAGAAGCTTTTGGATGATGCGCAGCGTGGTTCCAACGCGACCATGACGATTGATCTGCCTAGTCAAGAAATTCGTGGGCCTGATGGCGGCAAGGTGAAATTTGAAATTGATCCGTTCCGCAAACATTGCCTGCTCAACGGCTTGGATGACATTGGCCTGACCATGGAAAAGGCTGATTCAATTTCTGCTTTCGAAAAGAAGAACGCCGTTAGTCATCCTTGGTTATAAAGCATGAACACCATTCTCATCACAGTTCTGCCAGTCTTTGGCATGATTATGTTGGGCTATGGATTTGCCAAATTCAAAATTATTGATGAAAGTTCTGGCAGAGGCTTATCTCTATTCGTGTTCAATGTGGCGATTCCAGCTTTGCTGTTCAAAACCATGGCGACAATGGACACTCAGGATGCAGCTCCTTGGAGCCTATGGCTCGCCTATTTTGGCGGCCTTGGCCTCACTTGGGTGGCAGCGGCCTTTGTCTCACGCTTTATTCCAAGCTTAAATTTCAGCGGTGGAGCATCGGCCTCGATGGCATCGGGCTTTGGAAATCTGGCCTTGCTGGGAACGCCTCTTGCACTCGCACATTTTGGCCAATCCGTCGCGGTGCCGTTAGGGCTGATACTCTCGATCCACGCGCCAACACTTTGGTTTGCAGCCACTCTGCACCGTGAGCTGTCTCGCCATTCTGGGCAATTTTCTTTCTCCCGCACCAGTCGTGAGCTAATTTTAAACCTCGCCAAGAATGCCATCGTTCTCGCCTTGCTGGCTGGAACCGTGTGGCGGCTGACAGGTTTGGGATTGAACCCCATTCCTGACAAAATGCTGGCCATGCTCGCCGATGCGTCAGTGCCTACAGCACTGTTTGCGTTAGGCGTTTCACTGGCCGCATATTCTTTAAAAGGTGCATGGGATGGTCTGTTCGCATTGATCGGCCTCAAAATGATTCTCATGCCGCTCTTGGTGTTCATCCTGAGCGATTATGTTTTCCACTTGCAACCACTCTGGGCGAAAATTGCAGTTCTGTTTGCCGCCATGCCAACGGGAGCCAATGCGTTTCTGTTTGCCCAGCGCAATGATGAAGCCGTGCCTGCCGTTTCAGGGGCTATTGCGGCGGGAACTGCCTTTGCAGCTCTCAGCGCCTCAGTTCTCTTATATTTAATGGATATCGGCACCATTTAGAACGCTTGACGTACGGTGATGTCGTCCCCATATTCTAACTTGCGTTCTCAGGAGGAACAATATGGCTGAATTTCGGAATATCCCCCAATCTGGCACTCGTTCAGGTGCTGCAATGGATCAAGGTCTGCGCTCTTATATGCGCGGCATCTATAATTATATGGCTTTGGGCATTGCGCTCACAGCTGTCGTTATTTTAGCAGTTGCGGCCAATCCAGCGGCTATGGCTGCTGTTTATAGCCTCAAGTGGGTTTTGTTTTTTGCTACTTTAGGTCTCGGCTTTTTCGCACCACGTTTGGCATTCTCTGGCAATGCCGTCGTCGCTCATGGGGCCTTCTGGTCTTATTGTGCTCTGTGGGGCTTAATGATTGCACCGATGGTTGGCCATTATCTGGCCGTAGCGCCTGATCTGGTGTTCCGCGCCTTTTTGATCACCGCCGTAACCTTTGGGGCAACCAGTCTTGCCGGTTATGTAACCAAGCGTGATCTTTCTGGTTTTGGTTCATTCTTTATGATGGCCTCAATCGGCATTATCGTAGCGATGCTTGTCAATGCCTTCTTCGTGGGCAGCACCATGTTTAGCTTGCTGGTTTCAGTAGCTGTTGTTCTGCTTTTTGCAGGTGTAACCGCTTGGGAAACTCAGCAGATTAAAGAGCAATATGTTGAAGGCGATCTGCCGGTGGCAGCGCGTGGCAAATCGATCATTGGCGCTTTGCAGCTCTATGGCAGCTTTGTGACCTTGTTCGTGCACATCCTCAACATCTTGGGCATTATGCGCACCAACAACTAATCTTAAATTATAATCGATCAAGGCCCCGGTGAAAATCGGGGCCTTTTTTATACTTCTGACAACTTCGGCTTCTTCACCAAAACCCGCAAAACTTGTTCCAAATCATTGCCGCGCTTGAGGATCAATCCACCCGGTGCCACCACACTATAAAGCCCTTGTTTTTGCGAAAGGGCTGGCGTTTTAACAATCCGGTACAGCGGTTGCTCGCTGGCTCTACGGTGGATGGCAAAAGTGGCGGCCTCTTTGCTAAAATCTATGGCATAGTCGCGCCATTCACCTTCGGCGACATAGCGCCCGTAAAGGTTTAAAATGACGCCTAATTCTTTGCGGTCAAAGGCAATGGGTTTTTGCGTTTTCGACTGAAAACGTAAGATGTTTGAGTCAGCGTTGATTTCGGTCAAATCTGTCATCACGCTGTAACAATGCCGCTGCTCAATAGTCATTGCAAGCAATTAAGCAAAATTCCCCAGTTTTGCCGCAATCGCGCCCAGCCTTGGACATGATGCAGGGAGATAGTTCTATTGTTGCCTCGACAAGCCCGGCTGGTTCAGAGCTTTGGTATAGCCCCCCAGCCCCCCGAAGCGATTAATTGATCGGCCGGGCACCCTTATAAAGTTCAAGACTCGAGTTTGTGAGTCCGTTGCGTAAAGTTGGGCGGTTGCAGTTGCAACCGCCTCTTTTTTTGCCACTTGACGAAGCGCTTCATCTTTACAATATCGCATACACAATTAGGGACGGGGCCATGGCACACGCAAAACCACAAGAATTCCAAGCCGAAGTTGGCAAACTTTTACACATGATGGTGCATTCAGTTTACTCCGACCGCGATGTGTTTTTGCGTGAGCTTATTTCCAACGCTTCCGATGCCCTCGATAAGCTTCGCTATCAAGCCATCGCCAAGCCTGAGCTTTTGGAACAAGACGCTAAGCTCGAAATAAAACTGACCGGCGATAAGACAGCCAAGACGCTGACCATTGAGGACTCTGGCATTGGCATGTCATCCAAAGAACTGACCGATAATCTCGGCACCATCGCCAAATCCGGCACCCAAGGTTTTGTTGAAAAGGCCAAAGATGGTCCCAGCCTGATTGGTCAATTCGGCGTTGGTTTTTATGCAGCCTTCATGGTGGCCTCCATAGTTGAAGTGTTCTCGCGCAAAGCTGGCGCCAAGGCATGCAATGTCTGGCGCTCCAATGGTGAAGGCACATTCACGGTTGAAGAAGCAGACAACCAAGCCCGTGGCACCCGCATTGTTCTGCATTTGCGTGATGATGCGAGCGACTATCTCGAAGATTGGAAACTTGAACAAGTGGTGCAAGCCTATTCTGATCACATCGCTCACCCCATTATGTTGGGTGGCGAGGGGGAACCGCGCCAGATCAATTCCGCCAGCGCCATTTGGATGAAATCTAAAAGCGAAATTACAGCCGAACAACACAAAGAATTTTTTGGCCTGCTCAGCCATTCAACCGAAGCGCCCGCACTCACCATTCATTACCGCGCTGAAGGCCGCCAAGAATATAACGTGCTGCTCTATGTGCCAGGCGAACGTCCGTTTGATTTGTATGATCCTGAACGCAAGGGCAAACAGAAGCTCTATGTGAAGCGTGTGTTCATCGCTGATGATGTGGGTTTACTTCCGCCTTACTTGCGCTTTGTGCGTGGTGTGATTGATAGCGCCGACATGCCGTTAAACTTATCGCGCGAGATGCTGCAAAATAATCCCGATGTAGCCGTTATTCGCAAGGCCGTGGGCAATCGCGTTTTATCTGAGCTGAAGAAATGCGCTGAAAATGACCCTGCAACTTTCGCAAAAATTTGGGATACTTTCGGCCCTGTCATCAAGGAGGGGCTTTACGAAGATTTTGAGCGCCGCGATGCATTGTTTGAAATTGCCAAATTCAAATCGACAAAATCTGATGGGCTTACCCTCAAAGATTATCTGGCAGGCTTGAAAGAAAATCAGACAGCGATTTATTATTTAACCGCTGAAGATGCCGCCAAAGCCGCTTCCAGCCCGCAGCTTGAAGGTTACAAAGCGCGTGATGTTGAAGTGCTGCTGCTCACCGATCCTGTTGATAGTTTCTGGGTGCGCACCGCCATGGGATTTGAGGGCAAGCCGTTCAAATCGGTTGCTCAAGGGTCAGCGGATTTGGATTTAATCAAGGCCAAAGATGAAAGGCCAGAAACTAAAGCTGACGAGCCTGAAACAGTTTCTCTGATTGCGGCATTCAAACAAGTTCTGGGCAACCGCGTTTCTGATGTGCGCGTTTCAAAACGTTTGACTGACAGCGCTGTGTGTCTCGTTAACGACGGCCAGATGGACCGCACTTTGGAAAAGCTGCTGTCACGGCAAAAGGATTCTGGTGTTTCCATCAGTGCCCCCGTGCTGGAAATCAATGCGGGCCATGGCCTGATGAAAGCACTCGCAAAATTGGTGGGAGACAAAGGCGCATCATCCGTCGACGACGCAGCCCATTTGTTGCTTGATCAAGCCTTTATGATGGAAGGTGAGGTAGTGGCCGAGCCAGCGGATTTTGCCAAACGCTTGGCCACTGTCATGTCAAAGGCTTTTGTATAACGCTTCAGCAACGGCAAGCACTCCAGTATTGTCACTCAACGCAATGGCGCTTTGCAAGATCGCTACGGAATCTTGCAGTGCTGTTTTTTTGGCATTTGTGAATTGTCGCGCCAAAAATAATCCAGACAAATAATCACCTGTGCCATGCGGCACTGACTTGAGGTGGGCTGAAGAGACTAGGGTGTCGTCGGTTGCCGTGACCAACAGAGTGCCAATATGATTGTCATCAAGTGGTACGGAGGTTACGATAATTTTTTCAATCTGCAGCGAACGCGCAACCTGAATAGCCGTGTTCTTGTCTGACACTAACTGACCAGACAGCCACGACAACTCGAAAACATTGGGCATCAATATGGTAGCCAAGGGTAACAGCAAGTCTTGAATAGAAACTGCCACGTCTTCAGGAACATAGAGCTTCCCATGATCACCAATGACGGGATCAACTAAAACAATTGGGCATTCGAGGCGCGCCAACAATCCTGATACAGTTTCAACCTGCGCCACACTGGCAAAATATCCGGTGAGCACCGCATCAATATTTTTCAATGCACCAAGTTTTTCCAAAGCCGCAATAATCGCAGATAATTCTTGTGCAGCACCTTCAGGCTTGCCATGACCGGGATGGTTGGAAAGCAGTGTGGTGGGTAGTGCCAACACTTCATGGCCTTCCGCTTGCAAGGCCGGCACAATGGCACTGAGGCCTACAGGGCCAAACACCACTTGCGAAGAGATGGCGAGAATTTTGGCCATTACATCACGAGGCAATCGCGTCCATGGTTTTGGCGAACTTAACATCCAGCGCTGTCACACCGCCGGCTGAATGCGTGGTCAGTGTCACATCAACGCGGGAATAGACATTAAACCATTCCGGATGATGATCCATTTTCTCCGCAACCAAGGCGGCCTCTGTCATAAATCCAAAGGCTTGGCGAAAGGATTTGAATTTGAAACTTTTGAAGATCGCTTCACGATTCTCAATTTTGCTCCAGCCCGAAAGTTCAGCCAGAACCTCATCAACATTTAATTTTACACTCATGCCCCAACCATACCATAGGTTTCTTCAACCGCATAAGGGCCACCCCCGCGCGAAGGCCGCGATGAAAACAACACAAAGCGCTCCACCATAAAAGGCTCTGAACGATAAAGCGCATGCGATTCAATAAACCGGCGCAACGCAATGGGATCAGGTTCACGCAACCGTGCCAGTGTGACGTGAGGAATAAATTTACGCGGTTCTGGTTCTAAACCCAGCATTTGACACAAACGCTCTTGTGCTAATTGCAAGCGGCGCATTTCGGCATTTTCTTCGACATGAGCAATGATGGCATGAGGCTTATTGCCACCAAAAACATCGATGCCTTTAATCGTGAGCATTAGCGGCTTGAACTCCAATCGGTCCAAAGCCATGGCCACTTCGCGGCCAACATTGCGGTCAATGTCACCGATGAATCGCAAGGTGATGTGAAACGATTGCGCATCAATCCAACGCGATCCTGTAATTCCGCCTTGCATCATTTTAAGATCAAGCTGCACATCTGGTGGCAGTTCTAACCCGGTAAACAAGCGCAGCATGGTGCTCCCCCTATTTTGGAATCAGTGCTTCAACATATGGTAGAAGACGCGGCACGATGACCGCAAGACCCTTCACATTGGGGTGAATGCCATCAGGTTGATTAAGATCCGCTTGAGCGGCGACACCATCGAGATAAAATGGATAGAGTGCAGTACCGAATTCAGCGGCGAGTTTGGGATACATGCTATCAAACTTCGCCTGATAATCGGCACCCAAATTGGGTGGGGCTTTCATGCCGAGAAGCAACACGGGAAGTTTTTTATCCCGGAGTTTCTGTAAAATCTCGCGAAGGGCGGCCTCAGCCTGCGTGGGATCAAGCCCACGCAGAGCATCATTGGCGCCAAGTTCCACGATCACGGCTTTCACATCATCGGTTAACGCCCAATCCATCCGTGCTGCCCCTTGGGCTGCAATATCACCAGAAACTCCAGCATTGATAATTGTCACATCGAAGCCTTTGGCCTTTAAGGCCTCTTGCAATTTATCAGGCAGGCTTTGCCCGGGGTCGAGGCCTAGGCCCGCCGTTAAACTATCGCCCAAAGCTAAAATTGTGGTTGTGCCGGCCAAGGCTTGCCCCCACATGAACCAAACGCTCAAAAATACTGTAATGATTCTACCAATCGATTTTCCCATAGGACATACATATGACTGCCGCACTGAATTTAAAAGACGTTCACCTCACTTTGAACAGCAGGGCCGGTGCCGTTAAAATTTTACGTGGGGTGAATGTTGAAGCTTCAGGTGGTCAAGCCATCGGTATCGTTGGCCCATCCGGTTCCGGAAAAACCTCTCTGCTTATGCTGATTGCCGGGCTTGAAGCGGTAACGTCTGGGCGGATTTCAGTGAATAATGTCGATCTCAATGGCAAGAGCGAGGAAGCCTTGGCTAAATTCCGCCGTGAAAATATTGGTATCATTTTTCAATCCTTTCACCTCATTCCCACGATGACAGCTTTAGAGAATGTGGCGGTGCCACTCGAATTCAAAGGAGCAAAGGACGCGATGGACCGCGCCCGCGAAGGCCTCATTCGTGTGGGACTGGGGCACCGCTTGGATCATTATCCCGGCCAGCTTTCGGGTGGCGAACAGCAACGCGTTGCTATTGCGCGTGCTGTGACATCAGGTGCAAAAATCTTGCTGGCCGATGAACCGACCGGAAATCTCGATCAGGAAACCGGTTCCACCATTATTGATTTACTATTTGAGCTAAAAGAGCGCGAGCAAGCCACACTGCTGTTGGTCACCCATGACCGGAGCCTAGCAAAACGCTGCGACCGCATTTTAGAAGTGCGTGATGGCCTTGTGAGCGAAGGCAAAAAATGAGATTTGATTTGTGGCTCACTTATGCGCGGCGCAACTTGCGCTCTGGCC
>JANPGD010000185.1:0-4828 GCA_031423845.1 Hyphomicrobiales bacterium
TGGCTTTGAGCAAATGGGATTTGGTCGAAGACAAGCAAGCGGCCATGGATAAAGTGAACGATATCATGGAAGATATTCTGCCTGATATTCGTGGACTTCCCATCGTCACACTATCCGCCAAGCAGGGCCGTGGTATGGATAAGATGATGCAAGCTGTTATTGATATGGACAAGAAGTGGAACCAGCGGATTTCCACTTCGAAACTTAATCGTTGGCTGGAAGGTGCTGTGCGCAAGAACCCGCCACCAGCGCCAACCGGTCGCCGCATAAAAATTCGCTATGGCACACAAGCCAGCGCAAGGCCGCCAACGTTTGCATTGTTCGGCAATCAACTTGATAAATTGCCAAGAACTTATGTGCGTTATTTGATGAATGGCTTGCGCTCGGAGTTGAAATTGGAAGGTGTTCCGATCAGGTTCAGCTTGCGCGGTGGAGAAAATCCTTACGATAAAGGGAAGTAAGAAATCTACTTTGAGTAGTCCTATTTACTCTATTCGATTGGTTGCATATTAGGTGCAGTCGCATTGCCGATTGAAATTAAGTCGTTACAGGATTTAGCTAGTGTTTGCTCGAGTTCCCAACCAATTTGCCTAACACTTGGATATTCTGGCCCATATTGGGGCGCTAACTTGATGCCGTTTATGTCAACGGAAAATGATCGAGCAAATGCACCACGCAAAGCCTCAAATGCTTCGCTATCTAAAGCGTCCTGTGATTCATAATGTCGTCCGACGTGTCCCCCACCCAGTGTATGACGAAAGAAATGGATAAGATTTTTGCGTGAAAATAGTCTGCGTTTATCATCGCGAAAAATAGGTTTTTCCCACCAAGTCGAAAAAGCTATTGGTGACAAGTTAGCGAGAAAATCATCTTTCATTGGTAGCAGTTCGACAGCAGTTGGACTTGTTCGAATAAATACTAGCGGAGTAACCATATCAATGAGGTTGGCTTTTTCTATTGCAAGAGCCGTATCCTCAAACCTCATTCCGGATTTTCGATGTAACAGTGAGAGCAAAGAAGGTGAACGCTTACCGCCTTCGTGAACAAATACATAGACTAGGCTCGCAATGGTCATCGCTTCATAATGGTTGCCTTGATCGTAGCTCTCGCCAGCGCGCGATAGCCTAACGAAGCACTCCCGAAAGTTTCTATGAAGTTCTTGCTGAGATCGTCGGACGGGGCTTCTGTTCACCACAAAACATCTATCACGAAGGCAAATATAGTCAAATCGGCTCGATAAATTACCAAGAACCTATGTGCGCTATTTGATGAATGGGCTTCGTGCGGAGTTGAAATTGGAAGGTGTGCCGATCCGGTTCAGTTTACGCGGTGGGGATAATCCCTATGATAAGGCCAAGGGGAAATAACGTCTTCGTCACTATCTTCGCCCGCATGGGGCGAGGGGATTATAGAGCTGTTTTCTTATAAAGCCCTGTAGAGGCGTATTTATAGACGGCACCATTGTCGCTAAAATCATCCGTACACAGAGGAATAATCTGCTCTGCCACTTCATCAGCACTTGGCAATGTCATCGGGTCTTCGCCGGGCATGGCGGTGGCCCGCATTTTAGTTCTTGTTGCTCCGGGGCTGAAGCAATTAACACGGACCGTGGTGGTTGCCATTTCACTGGCATAAGTTTTGACCATGGCTTCGAGTGCCGCCTTGGAAATCGAATAAGCGCCCCAATAGGGCGAGCAATCTTGGGCGAGGCCCGAGGTCACAAAAATTGCGCGACCATGGGGCGCCATGCGAAGCAGAGGATCCATCGAACGGATCAACCGGTAATTGGCGGTGACGTTGACGGCCATCACTTCGTCAAAGGTCTTTGGATCGAGGTGTGGCATGGGTGTCAGCTTGCCAAGCACGCCCGCGTTGCCGATGAGAATATCGAGTTTTTTCCAGCGCTCAAATATGGCAGCCCCCAGTCGATCGATGCCCGGGTAATCAACGATGTCCATCGGGACTAATGTTGCCGTGGAGCCTGCCGCTTGAATCTCATCATCGAGTTCTACAAGCCCACCTTGGGTGCGAGCTGTGGCGATGATGTGGGCACCTTGTTTGGCTAAGTGCAACGCAATGGCGCGGCCAAGACCACGAGATGCGCCAGTGACGAGGGCCACTTTTCCTTCGAGAGATCTAGTCATGCTCAGCCCGCTTCAGCCAAAAGTGACAGCTGTTGCTTGGGGCCCGCACCACTCAAATCGGTCAAGTGGGTTGGGTAATCACCTGTGAAGCAATGATCGGTGAATTGCGGGTTCACATTATCGCGGGCTTCATAACCTGCGGCTTTATAAATGCCATCGACTGAAATGAAAGCGAGTGAATCCACACCAATAAACTTGCGCATTTCTTCCAAGTTATGGCTGGCGGCCAGTAGCGATTTTTGCTCTGGCGTGTCAATGCCGTAATAATCCGGAAATTTAATTGGTGGGCTGGCGATGCGCATATGCACTTCCTTGGCACCAGCTTCGCGCATCATCTGCACGATTTTAATTGAAGTGGTGCCGCGAACTACGGAATCATCCAGTAACACAATGCGCTTGCCAGAAACCACGGCGCGGTTGGCATTGTGCTTCAATTTTACGCCAAGGGAGCGAATGTGTTGCGTGGGCTCAATAAAAGTGCGGCCAACATAATGATTGCGGATGATGCCAAGTTCAAACGGAATGCCCAGCGCTTGCGCGTAACCCAAAGCTGCAGGAACGCCGGAATCAGGAATTGGTACAATCACATCAGCATCGCACGGTGCTTCTAACGCCAGCTGTTTGCCGGTGGCTTTGCGCACGTCATAAACTGAGCGACCACCCAAAAATGAATCGGGGCGTGAGAAATAAATATATTCAAAAATGCAAGGACGGGCCTTTTGGCGCGGGAAGGGGTGATGCGATTCAATGCCATCTTCAGAAATGACAATGACTTCACCATTTTCAACTTCACGCACAAATTTTGCGCCGATAATATCGAGCGCACAGGTTTCGGAACACAGAATATAGGCGCCGTTCAACTCACCCAGCATAAGCGGGCGAATGCCGAGCGGATCACGGGCACCGATCAGTTTTTTATTGGTGAGGGACACCAAAGCATAAGCGCCTTCGAGACTGCGCAACGCATCAATATAACGCTCAATGAGGCGGTTTTTTTTGGAGCGGGCAACGAGATGGAGGATTGCTTCTGTGTCTGACGTGGATTGATAGATAGCCCCTTGGGCAATTAAATCTTTGCGCAGGGTGAGACCGTTGGTGAGGTTGCCATTGTGACAAACAGCAATGCCGCCTGCTGCAAGTTCGGCAAACAGCGGCTGCACATTGCGCAGGATTGTTTCGCCGGTTGTTGAGTAGCGCACATGGCCCAGTGCCATGTTGCCCTTCAAGCGGTTGATGACTTTTTCGGACGAAAAATGATCACCCACCAAACCCATGCGCCGTTCGGAATTGAATCTATCACCATCAAAGGTGACGATTCCTGCTGCTTCTTGGCCGCGATGCTGGAGCGCATGAAGGCCTAAGGCCGTGAGGGCCGCCGCATCGGGATGCCCAAATATGCCAAACACGCCGCATTCTTCGCGGAGTGTGTCGCCGTCCATATCAAAGTCATATGTCATTGCTGTGTGGTGCTCTGGCCGAAGGCTGGCTCTTTGGTTGTCTGGTCGGTTTGATTGACGAGATTATCAAGGCCTTTGGTTTGACCCTCAGTATATGTGGGTGTGCCATCAGTTTTGGAAGTGGGTGCCGCAGGGTTAGCGATTTGCGCGCTGTTCTGCAAAGTTTGCGCAATGTCTGGCGGCATGAGGCCCAACATCATATTACCCACAGTGCGCACCACTGGAATTGATACGGCATTCTTCACCCAGTCCTCTTGGCGATCAACCGGCAGCAGCCAGCCATAAAACAAGTAAGCGATGGAGACGAGTACGAGGCCGCGAGCCAGTCCATAGAACAAACCGAGCGTGCGATCAAAAGCGCCGACGCGGCTATCGACCACGCGGTCTGAGATTTTTACGCTGATAACCGACACGATGATGAGGACCAAGATGAAGGCAACAGCAGCAACAATGACTTGAGCGACAACAGGCTTGGTCGGGTCCACATGGGGGGCGACTAAATCAAGGAGTGGTTTTTGTTTGCTGGCGAAGAATGCGGCGGCGGCGGCGAGGCCCCAAGCGACGAGCGATAGCACCTCACGGGTGAGGCCACGGGCCAATGCAAGCAGGCCGGAAACAGCCATGATACCAAACAGAATGAAATCAAGAATTTGAAATGACATAAATGGGTTTCCGGTTTCTGGCCTAAGATGCACCCTCTATATAAAACTATCGGGCTCGGGGCTAGCAGGGATTTAAGCTATCCGCCGCAAACCTTTTGACCGAGACGCCACCCATGCCACTAAATCTGCTACTGTGCTCACTTGTTTGGCGTTAATCGTGCCTTTAATCGGCTTTTCGCCCTGATCTGCAACGATTGCATCTGTGAGGCCCAACTTTTGCGCTTCCTTCAGGCGCGACTCAGTTTGGCCCACGGGGCGCACTGCGCCAGAGAGGGCAATTTCGCCAAAGATCACCGTGCCGTGAGGAATCACTGTGTCGGACAACGAAGAGAGCAGGGCTGCGGCTACGGCCAAATCGGCAGCGGTTTCTTTAAGTCTGAGTCCGCCTGCCACGTTGAGATAAACATCGTGGTTGGAGAGGGAAACTCCGGCGCGGGCTTCCAGCACGGCGAGAATCATATTGAGCCTCGTGGTGTCCCAGCCCACAGCCGTGCGTCTGGGTGTTCCAAGCGGCGAGGGGGCAACGAGGGCTTGCACTTCAACGAGCAAGGGCCTTGTGCCTTCA
>JANPGD010000186.1:0-2343 GCA_031423845.1 Hyphomicrobiales bacterium
GGGTCTTGGAACACAATCTGCATCCGCGAGCGGAAGGGCCGCAATTGTTCGCGGTTGAGTCCATCAATCCGGTTTCCGTCAAAAATAATTTCACCTTCTTGCGGGTTCAGTAATCGAATAAGCGCTTGGCCAAACGTCGTCTTGCCCGATCCAGACTCACCCACTAATCCAAGAGTCTCGCCTTTTTTCAGATCAAGGCTCAAACAGTCCACCGCATGAAGGTCAGAATAGGTCGCGTTAAATATCCCACCACGTTTGAGCGTATAAGTGACACGCACATCCTTGCCCGAAAGGATGGTAGGGGCATTTCCCTTCAATGGCTTGGCTATGCCTTTGGGATCAGAGGCCAACAGACGCTTGGTATATGGATGTTGTGGATTGGCAAACAACGCGGCCGTGGTGTTGTGCTCTTTCACTTCGCCATGCTGCATCACATAAACGCGATCAGCAAATTGCTTAACAACCGTCAAATCATGGGTGATCAAAATAACTGCCATGCCATATTTCGACTTAAGCTCTTTGATCAAATTCAAAATCTGCGCCTGCACGGTTACGTCCAGCGCCGTCGTCGGTTCATCGGCAATCAAAATATCGGGGCGATTAGCCAGCGCCATGGCAATCATCACGCGTTGGCGCTGACCACCCGAGAGCTGGTGCGGATATTGCTTTATCCGCGCTTCTGGATCGGGAATTTGAACCTCTTCCAGTAACGCTAACACCTTGGCCTCAGCATCTTTGCGTGAAATCTTGTTGTGAATGTGCAAAACTTCAGCGATTTGCGCTCCCACCGTGTAAACCGGATTGAGCGAAGTCATCGGTTCCTGAAAAATCATTGATACGCGAGAGCCACGCAGCTTACGCATTTCACGCTCTGGAAGTTTCAAAACCTCTTGCCCAGCCATGGTGATGGACGAGTCTTTGCCCATTGATGCGCGCCTCGAAAGCAGGCGCATCACGGCCCGAGCCGTTACAGATTTGCCAGACCCCGACTCACCCACAATCGCAATAGTCTCGCCTTTGCGAAGCACAAAGGAAACATCCTTCACCGCATCAACAACACCGCCTTCCACCTTGAAGGACACGGCAACTTTGCGCGCATCGAGAATGATATCATTATTATTTTTGTCAGCCATAATCATCTCAATACGGATCAATGGCATCGCGTAAGCCATCGCCCAAAGCGTTAAAAGAGAACACAGTCAGAAGCACAAAAGCAACCGGCGATAAAATCCAAGGGTATGACCCGATTACCGAAAAATTTCCGCAATCCTGCAACATCATGCCCCATGAAATTAGCGGAGGCTTAACGGCAAAGCCCAAGAAACCAAGAAACGATTCAATCAGAACAATACTTGGAATCCACGTCGTAATAGAAACAATCACATGGCTGACGATGTTTGGCAAAATATGCCGCAAGATAATCCGCATATCGGTTGCACCCACGGCTTGCGCCGCACGCACATATTCAATCCGCGCCAAGGCCAAAGTTTTGCCGCGCACCTCGCGTGAAAGCTGCGCCCAATTTAATGCCGCCATCACAAAAACGACGAAGGTTAGGAAAACTTCGCTGGATGCAGTGGCAGGAATGAGCGCTGCCAAAGCGAGATAAAGTGGTAACGTTGGCAATGCGAAAAAGATATCAACGATGCGCTGTGACCACGCATCAAAGCGCCCACCAAGATAACCAGATGTTAAGCCCACCAATGTGCCCAAGATCGTGATGAATGTCACGGTGACCAAAGCGACTGTCAATGAAATGCGCGAGCCTACAAGTCCACGCGAGAATATATCGCGTCCAAATTTGTCTGTGCCTAAAATATGAAAAGCTTGGCCATCATCTGTGCCAAACAAGTGCGTCGTCGAGGGAATAAGCCCCAACACACGGTAAGAATAACCCGGCACGAAGAACTTGATTGGGCGTGGGTGATCATAATCAGGACCATTCAGGGGTTGAAAGGTGACCGGATCTAATTCACCCGACTCAATAACCGCGAAAGTTTGCGGACGTAGCGTAAAACCATCCTTGCCAAAAAAGCTAATGGGGTCTGGTGGTGCGAAAGCAAGCGTTGGATCTTTGGGGTCTGATGGTGCCACAAAATCAGCAAATATGGCGGTCAAAATTAACAAAGTCACCAATGTAAGCCCAATCATTCCCATGACCGAGCGGCGGAATTTCCGCCACACCAAAAGCATGTAGCCATCATTTTTGGCAAACCGTGCAGAAACGGGAGCAACGTCGAAATAAGTCGCATCCTCCTCTTTTACCATCGGAGCAAAAAGTGCGTCACTCATTGGTTGTCTCCTAACCGAACCCGCGGATCAAGCCAGGCCAACAGCAAGTCC
>JANPGD010000187.1:0-19731 GCA_031423845.1 Hyphomicrobiales bacterium
ATGCCTGCTGAAAATGCAGCCATTGAACGCGGCGTGCACCCGAAATCTTGGACCTATGAAAACATCGCTACGATGCGTCGCCAGCTCAAATCAATGGGGCTTGCGATTGATTGGTCACGTGAGTTCGCCACCTGTGATCCGTCCTACTACCGCCATGAGCAAGCGATGTTTATTGATTTTATCAATGCAGGTTTGGTGGAGCGCCGTGTTTCTTTAGTAAATTGGGATCCGGTGGACCAAACAGTTCTGGCCAATGAACAGGTGATTGACGGCAGGGGCTGGCGTTCTGGCGCCGTGGTAGAGAAGCGCGAGCTGGCCCAATGGTTCCTTAAGATTACCGATTACGCGGAAGACTTGTTGACTGCTTTAGATGGTCTCACCACTTGGCCAGATAAAGTGCGCCTGATGCAAAAGAACTGGATCGGCCGTTCCGAAGGCATGACTTTTACATTTGAATTGGAAGATGCAAATGGCAGAAAGCTTGATGAAGGCCTGACCGTTTACACCACCCGCCATGACACCATATTTGGTGCAAGCTTCTGCGCCGTCTCGGCTGATCATCCACTGTCCAAACGCTTGAGTGAGGCCAATCCAGCGCTTGATCGTTTTCGCAAAGAAGTGGCGGCCCTTGGCACCAGTGAAGAAAATATTGAGCGCGCCGAAAAGCGTGGTTGTCCGCTCGACGTGTTCGCTCATCATCCGTTTTTGAAGGATGTGAAACTTCCTGTCTATGCCGCAAATTTTGTTTTGATGGGATATGGTGAAGGCGCTATTTTCGGTTGCCCTGGACATGACCAACGTGACTGGGATTTTGCCCAGAAATATCACTTGCCGATTATTCCAGTTGTTGGTCCTCGTGGTTCAGACGTTTCTGTGAGCGATGCGCCTTATTTGGAAAAAGATGGCGAAGACACTGTTCTGATCAATTCTGATTTTCTAAACGGAATGACTGTGACGGAGGCCAAAGCCGAAGTTGCCAAGCGGTTCGAATCCTCAGGCATTGGCAAGCGCACAGTAAATTTCCGCCTGCGCGATTGGGGTGTGTCACGCCAACGTTATTGGGGCTGCCCCATTCCTGTGGTGCATTGCCCTGAATGTGGCATTGTTCCGGTTCCGAAATCAGAACTGCCCGTCGAGCTTCCTGAAGAAGTGAAATTTGATAAGCCCGGCAATCCCTTGGCCCATCACCCAACATGGAAACATGTAAATTGCCCGAACTGCAATACGCCTGCCACCCGAGAAACGGACACCTTCGACACCTTCATCGATTCATCATGGTATTTCGCTCGCTTCACATCTCCCCATGATGAGAACCCAGTGAATGCGGAGGCAGCAAAATATTGGCTTCCCGTTGATCAATATATCGGTGGCGTTGAGCACGCGATTTTGCATCTGCTCTATTCGCGTTTCTACTCCCGCGCCATGCACAAGACAGGGCACCTGAATGCTGACGAACCTTTTGCCAGTCTGTTCACACAAGGCATGGTCATCCATGAGACGTTCAGAACTGCTGCTGGTGAATGGGTGTTGCCGTCGGATGCTATCCAAAAAGATGGCGCGTGGGTTCACGCCACAACTGGCGAACCTTTGATTGTGGGTGGCATCGAAAAAATGTCGAAGTCCAAACGTAACGTGGTCGACCCTGATACAATCATCGCGGCCTACGGTGCCGATACGGCTCGTTGGTTTATGTTATCCGACACACCGCCAGAGCGTGACATTGAATGGACTGAGGCGGGTGCTGAAGGCTCTTGGAAATTCACGCAGAAAATTTGGCGCATCATTAATGATATTGCCGAATTGCCAGAAGCTGAAGCGACAATGGCTGCGGATGGTTTGGCGTTGCGCCGCGTGGCCCATCGGAGTGTTGCCACAATCACGGATGATCTGAATAATCTGCGTTTCAATCGTTCTATCGCTCGCATTTATGAATTGTCGAATGCAATGGGTCCGGCTTTGCAGATCGCTAATAAGTCTCCTGATCTGATCGGTGCTCTGCGTGAAGCAGGTGATTTTCTTGTCACCGTCATGGCTCCCATGATGCCGCATTTGGCGGAAGAATGTTGGACGTTACTGGGCCATGACACAGCCGTGGTGGATACCGCTTGGCCAAAGACCATTGCAAGTCTCGTCGAAGTCGACGAAGTAACAATTGCAATTCAGGTGAACGGAAAACGCCGTGATGAAATTCTGGTGGCAAAAGGTGCTGATCGTGGCATGTTGGAAACTAGGGTGCTAGAATTGGAAAACATCAAGCGTGCCATTGAGGGCAAAACCGTGAAAAAAGTTATCATTGTGCCAGATCGTATCGTGAATATAGTGGTGGCGGATTGACCATGCGCTTTGTCATTTGCCTTGTCAGTGTAGTTTTACTTTTGACGGGCTGCTCCGGCTATCGTCCGCTTTACGGTACGTCTGCTGATGGCAAGAATGTTGCGGCAACACTTTCGACAATTTCGATCACTGAACAACGCACCAGAACCGGTCAACTTCTGCGCAACGAGTTGATCTCGGGTTTTGCCAGCAGCGGCGTTGCACAATTTGATTTGAGAATGACCATCACTGAAAATGCGGGCTATGTATCAGCAACTCCCGGCGCTGTCGTAACACGTAAGCGATTTAACTTATCAGTTCGTTATGAGCTCGTAGAGCTCGGTTCTGGCAAGACGCTTAATTCAGGAACCAGTTTTGCAAACGTCTCATATGATACAGTGCGCGAGCCCATTGCTGATTTGCAGGCAGCTGAAAATGCAAGAGTGCGTGCCGCCACAGAAGTAGGCCAAGATTTACGCCAACGCGTTGCCGCGTATATGGCAACCCGAAAACCTTAAATTGAAATGACCGTTCTGCGCGAAGAAGAGTTTGAAAATTTCATAAAGCGACGCGGCGCCTCCATGAATGGCATTCACATTCATGGAGTCGATAGTTCGGCGATAAGCAGCCTCGGTCAAAATGCCTTGCGTAATATTGTCGGAAGCGGCGATACATCCCACGCCCTCTTGCGCATCGATCTTCCATCTCTGAAGGAGAGCCCGGGTCGGTTGAGTGACGAGTTTCGTTCGATTTCCTTGTTGGGTGATCGACAGGTTTTGTTGTTGGAGGGTGTGGACGATAGCCACCTTAAGTTACTCTCTTCAATTTTGGATGAAACAGAGATTGCGAACTTTGTGATCCTCCTGAGTGATGCTTTGGGTAAAACTTCGAAGTTACGCTTAGCGAGTGAGGCCTCAGCAAAATTTGCGAGCTTAGCGATTTATGAGGAGGATGCTTCAGCATTGGCGGCTCGTATTCGCAAGCAGTTGAGCGCTGAGAATTTAAGTTGGGCAATGAATGCAGAAGAATTGTTTTTCCAGCTTGTGGGGTCTGATCGTTCAACAGCTGCGCAAGAGGCTGGCAAGCTTTCACTTTATTGTTTGGGTCAATCGCTGATTTCTGAATCAGATGTTGAAGCGGTGTGCGGCGACATGGCCGGGTTCGGGACCGATCAATTGATTGATGCGGTGATGGGGGGTGATCTCGAAGCTGCTGATCGTATGGGTTCAAATTTAGACACAGATTCAGCTGGCACCCGCGGCATATTATCTGTCATGCTTTTGCACCTTACACGCTTGCAGTCCCTGCGCATGGATATGGAACGCGGCATGAATGCTGAAATGGCGGTGCGCAACACCAAGCCCGCTATTTTTTTTAAGCGCCGCAATGCCTTTACCGCTCAATTACGAAATTTTGAACTTCAAGACTTAATTGAAATGCAACAGGCCGTTTCTGCTGCCATGTTTCAAACCCGCAAATTGCCAGACTTGTTTGAAGCCTTGACTAGCAGAACTCTTCTATCCTTAGCGCGATCGGCGCGTTCAAAGTTAAATTGAAACGCCTGTCAATCGCCGAACAATTTCGTCCAACTGGTCGAGTGTCTTATATTGGATCTGCACAGCGCCACCAGTCGAACCTTTGTGATTAACCGCAACCCCCAAACCTAAAGATTCAGTAAGGTTCTTTTCTAAAGCACGCGTATCGGCATCTTTTTCTATTTTAATTTTTGCAGTTTTCGCAGGTTGACCACGCACCAAGTCCTCGGCTTCACGCACAGTGAGTTTAAGTTGGATAATTTTTTCAGCAAGCTCTTCCGGTTGTTCGGTTGCCACCAATGAACGGGCATGACCTGCCGTGAGTGAACCATCTTCAATTTGTTTTTGAATTGATTCAGGCAAGCTCATCAAGCGCATCGTATTGGCGATGTGGCTCCGGCTTTTACCAATGGCATCAGCCAATTGTTGTTGGGTGTAGCCATACTGTTCAAGCAACTGACGATAAGCGCGCGCCTCTTCCAGCGCGTTCAAATCACTGCGTTGAATATTTTCGATGAGAGCAATTTCGAGAGTTTCCTTGTCATCGAGCTCACGAATCAACACCGGCACATCATGGATGCCGGCGCGTTGACTGGCCCGCCAACGGCGCTCACCCGCCACAATTTCGAAACTACCATCAGCGCGTGGGCGCACCACAAGCGGCTGCAGCAAACCTTTGTCCCGTAGCGATTTGGCGAGGCTTTCCAGATCTTCTTCAGCAAAATGTTTGCGCGGATTGTTTGGGTTCGGATGCAACAGTTCAACAGGCACATGACGCAAGCTGCGAATATCTTGCACGACGGATTCTTCGGAGGTGTCATCACCAATCAAAGCAGCGAGTCCACGTCCCAATCTGCGCTTTTGTACCTGAGTCATCAATAATATCCTAATTTATTTTATTTCGCCTACGAATCGATTAGGCGGCACGCAACTCTCGTTCACGCATAATAACTTCCGAGGCGAGCTTTATGTAAGCTTGTGATCCAACGCAAGTATGGTCGTAAAGTAATACCGGTTTTCCATAAGAGGGCGCCTCAGATATCCGCACGTTTCTGGGGATGACCGTTTGGTAAACCTTATCGCCCAACACTTCACGCACGTCGGCGGCCACCTGTTCAGACAAACTATTGCGCTTGTCAAACATGGTAAGAACTACACCCTGAATAATAAGGCGTGGATTTAGTGTGGTGCGCACACGTTCCACTGTTTTTAGGAGTTGGCTCAGCCCTTCCAGCGCAAAAAACTCACATTGTAACGGCACTAAGATGGCATCGGCTGCTGTGAGGGAGTTTATGGTGAGTAAGTTCAAGGAAGGCGGGCAATCGATCAGGATATAAGTGTAACTGCGCTGCGCCACCATGCGAGTGATGGCATCGGTCAGTCGGTGGGTTTTGCGGCCTAAATCGGAAAGCTCAATTTCGGCACCCAGCAAGTCAATCGTAGCTGGTGAACAATCTAATCGCGGTATGGCTGATTCAACAATCACATCGTTAAGCTCAGCCTCACCGATTAGAACGTGGTAGGACGATTTTTGATGGGCTTTGCGTGTGATACCAAGTCCGGTGCTGGCATTGCCCTGAGGATCAAGATCAATCACCAAGACAGTCTCGCCAACAGCGGCGAGCGCCGTTCCCAGATTGATCGCTGTCGTGGTTTTCCCCACGCCGCCTTTTTGGTTGGCAATGGCAAGAATGCGCGGTGGCAAGGCTTCAGGACTGAACACGGGCTAACTCCTTCACCTCAAGAATAACTGAATGAGAATCAATCACACTTTGGTGCTTGTGGGCGGTAAGTGTCCAGCTTTTAGCAGCTTCAGCGAGTTCCGTATCAATATCTTGGCCCTTGTGGAAAAGAGCCGTCGCCCCGCCGCGCATAAAGGGCTCAGCAAGGTCGAGCAGCAGCGGTAGTGGCGCAAAGGCGCGAGCTGTCACCACTTGTACTTTCGGCATATTCACGGGAGTCAGGTGCTTTTCCAATCTCTCACGGTGAACGACCGCACTACATTTCATTTGGCGTAGGGCCTCATGCATAAAGGCCACCTTTTTGGTGTTAGATTCATACATATGAACTGTGGCTGGCTGCACAGCAGCCAAAACCAAAGCGGGAAAGCCTGCCCCCGAACCAAGATCGGCGATGGCTTGGGTGTTTGCGGCCAGCAGCGGCACCAATTGCAAACTATCAATCACATGGCGGGACCACACATCAGGAATGGTGGACGGAGCGATGAGATTGATATGCTTCTGCCAATCGAGCAGAAGGTGAACGAGAATTTCGAGACGATCCAAGGATTCACGTGAAACATTGTATGGGCTGAGCGATTCGAGACTGGGGGCTTGCATCAAGCAACCTGACGAGATTTAGGCTTCTTGATCGAACCCAATAGACACGCCAGCCCTGCCGGGGTCATACCGTCGATGCGTTGGGCCTGCCCCAATGTTTCCGGTTTCACTCGCGCTAGCTTCTGACGAAGCTCCATGGACAGACTTGGTATGGCAAAATAGTCAATATCCGTTGGGATCGCGAAGGACTCTTCACGGCGCAGATTATCAATCTCAATGTGCTGGCGTTCCATATAGCCAGAATATAGCGCATCCGCCTCCAAAGCTTCCTGGGCGAAAGCGGGAAGGGCAGCTATTTGTGGCCACAGATCACTAACACGAGCTAAACCCACATCTGGCATGGCGATCAAGTCAAGTGCATTACGAGATTTGCCGTCCTGATTAACTCGAAGTCCCAGCTTTGCCGCAGCCGATGAAGTGAGAGTGAGTTCGGTTGCCACTTTGCGGGCATTTTCCAACACGGCCAATTTCTGTTTAAACTTGGATTCACGTGAAACATTCACAACACCAAGCTCAATACCGATGGGGGTTAAACGTTGATCTGCATTGTCGGCCCGCAGCGCCAAGCGATATTCTGCCCGCGATGTAAACATGCGGTAGGGCTCGGCCACACCGCGCATGACCAGATCATCGATCATCACACCCAAATAACCATCGGCCCGACTGAAGGTGACAGATGCTGAACCAGCGGCAGCCCGTGCCGCGTTCAAGCCTGCAACCAAGCCTTGAGCCGCAGCTTCTTCATAACCCGTCGTGCCATTAATCTGCCCGGCCAGATAAAGCCCGGGCAATCGCTTCACTTCCAAACTATGCAAGAGTTCACGGGGGTCCACATAGTCATATTCAATGGCATAGCCCGGACGAATGATCCGCACCTGTTCCAGACCAGGCATGGAATGGATGAAAGCTTCCTGCACATCTTCTGGCAGCGAAGTGGAAATACCATTCGGATAAACCGTATCATCATCCAGCCCTTCCGGCTCCAGAAATACTTGGTGAGCTGACTTATCCTTGAAACGATGAATCTTGTCTTCAATCGATGGGCAATAGCGCGGCCCCGTGCCGGTAATCTGACCAGAATACAGAGGTGACCGCAGAATATTGTCGGCGATGATTTTGTGTGTAGTCGCCGTCGTGGTTGTGATGAAACACGAGATTTGTGGCGTGGTGATCTTATCTGTTAAAAATGAGAACGGCACAGGTGGTTCATCACCCTTTTGCTCTTCCAAAATTTTCCAGTTGATCGTCTTGCCATCTAGCCGCGCGGGCGTTCCAGTTTTAAGTCGACCGAGCACTACTCCGGCATTACGCAATTGCTCAGAAAGCCCACGCGCTGGAGGTTCACCCACACGGCCAGCTGAAATCTGTTTTTCGCCGATATGAATCAAACCATTCAAAAATGTACCTGTGGTGAGCACAACGGAGGCCGCACGAAGCTCGCGTCCATCATCAGTGCGAACTCCACACACACGCTCATTCTCAATGATGAGCGAGAAAGCAGCTCCTTCGACAATTTCTAAATTTTCTTGTTCTGAAAGTACCCGCTGCATCGCATTTCGATAAAGTTTACGATCGGCTTGCGCACGAGGTCCGCGAACAGCAGGACCTTTAGATCTGTTGAGGAGCCGAAATTGAATTCCCGCTTCATCAGCCACACGGCCCATCACGCCATCCAGCGCGTCAATCTCGCGCACCAAATGCCCTTTACCCAATCCACCTATGGCAGGGTTGCACGACATCTCGCCGATGGTTGAGTGTTTATGAGTAAGCAATGCCGTGCGTGCGCCAACCCGCGCCGCTGCTGCAGCCGCTTCACAGCCCGCATGTCCACCACCCACAACGATCACATCAAACACAATTTTAATCTTTCATTAACGCTTGTGCCATTTAGTCCGTTCACGGACGAAGGTCAAAGGCGGATTCGTTTCACGTGAAACATTACTTGCCGATACAGAATTCTGAAAAAATCTTTCCAAGCAAATCTTCAACATCAATGCGACCCGTAATTGATGAGATTGCACGAGTCGCCTTGCGCAAATCTTCAGCGATGAGTTCTAACGGACGTTTCTCATCTTCAAGTGAATCATTA
The DNA here is from genome assembly GCA_031423845.1 of Hyphomicrobiales bacterium. Taxonomy (GTDB): domain Bacteria; phylum Pseudomonadota; class Alphaproteobacteria; order Rhizobiales; family Aestuariivirgaceae; genus Aestuariivirga. The sequence continues at coordinate 8,277 of JANPGD010000187.1, forward strand.
AGCAACCGAATCGTTTCTTTAACTGCCGACACATGGCGATCTCGCACAACGATAGCGTTGTTTGTGAGCGAAGAACGCGACTGAATCAAACCCTTCAAAACCTCAGTTAACCGATTCAAACCTCGACCATTCTTCACCGATACGCTGATGGACCCATCGTTTCGTATCCGACTCGAATCGAGATCACTCTTGTTGTGAATGATCACATCGGGGGTTCGTTCCGGCCCTACTTCCGCAATAACATCGGGAGACGTCACCCACACAAGTATGTCTGCATCGCGCACTTCAGTTTTGGCGCGGTCGATACCAACCGCTTCAATGGCATCAGACGTGATCTCGCGAATGCCCGCCGTATCACTCACCACCACTTGCGCACCATTAAAATCAATCACGCGCTCAACCACGTCGCGCGTAGTTCCAGCAATCGGCGAAACAATGGCTGCTTCGCGCCCGACCAGCCAATTCATCAAAGATGATTTTCCAGCGTTTGGTGGGCCAGCAATCACCAGTTTTAAACCATCGCGAACCGCGCCTGCCTTGGTTGATAACTCAACCGCGCCAAGAAGCTCATCACGCAAATTTTCGACATTTGGCCGAACATGATTCCACGCATCTTGAACCACATCATCTTCGTCCACAAAATCAATGGCCGCTTCCAGCATCGCCAATGCAGCCGTCAATTGTCCACGCCAATTCTCATAGATGGCACTGGCCTCACCCAAAAACTGCCGCATAGCTAAGCGCCGTTGCGATTCAGTTTGCGATCTTAAAAGATCCGCAAGGCCCTCGACCTCAACCAAATCCAAGCGACCATTCTCAAAAGCCCGACGCGTGAAAGCCCCCGCTTCTGCAGGTATAACATTTTCAAATTTTGAAAATTCAGCAAACAGCTTCGTAACAACAGCTGGGCTTCCATGAACATGAAACTCGGCCATGTCCTCACCCGTTACAGTGTGAGGACCAGGCATCCACAAAACCAAAGCTTGGTCGATGAGATCACCACCCGACTTCACATTTCGCAATGAGGCAAAGCGCGGTTTTGGCAACTCACCGCAAAGCTGCATAAGCACTTTAGCGGCTTGAAAGCCTGAAACCCGAACGACGGCAATACCCGCCCTACCTTGCCCGCTGGACAAGGCATAAATGGTCGATTGCTCAATCATTTCGGATTCGAATCGATACCATTTCGGCACCCTTAGAGTTTAGGCATTCATTGAATCAAAGAAGTCACTATTGCCCTTGGTCTGACGCATTTTATCTACCAAGAATTCAATGGCGTCCACAGTTCCCATCGGATTAAGAATACGCCGGAGCACATATGTCTTCTTAAGGACGCTGGCATCAACGAGCAACTCTTCCTTACGCGTACCCGAACGCAGAATATCAATCGATGGGAACACCCGCTTATCGGCAACTTTGCGGTCCAAGATAATTTCAGAGTTACCAGTGCCTTTGAACTCTTCAAAAATCACTTCGTCCATACGGCTGCCCGTATCAATCAATGCAGTAGCGATAATCGTCAACGAACCACCATGTTCGATATTCCGCGCCGCACCAAAGAAGCGCTTGGGGCGTTGCAAGGCATTAGCGTCCACGCCACCGGTCAGAACCTTACCAGAAGACGGCACAACAGTGTTGTAAGCACGACCAAGCCGCGTAATTGAATCGAGCAAGATCACCACATCGCGACCATGTTCAACAAGTCGCTTGGCCTTTTCGATGACCATTTCAGCAACCGCTACATGGCGAGTCGCAGGTTCGTCAAAAGTCGAACTAATGACCTCACCCTTCACCGAGCGCTGCATGTCAGTCACTTCCTCAGGGCGTTCATCGATCAACAGAACGATCAAGTAGCACTCAGGATGATTGGTCGTTATCGAGTGGGCAATATTTTGAAGTAATACCGTTTTACCAGTACGCGGTGGAGCCACAATCAAACCACGTTGGCCTTTGCCAATGGGAGCGACGATATCAATAATCCGCGCCGAATAATCTTTGCGGGTTGGATCAGCAATCTCCATCTCAAGCCGTTGATCAGGATAAAGCGGTGTCAAATTATCAAAATTGACCTTGTGCTTCGCCTTTTCGGGGTCTTCAAAATTTACCGTATTGGGCTTCACCAAAGCAAAATAGCGCTCGCCATCCTTGGGGCCTTTCACAGGTCCCTCAACGGTATCACCAGTGCGCAGGGTATATTTACGAATTTGATTCGTGCTGATGTAAATGTCGTTGGGACCAGCCAAATAATTAGCATCGGCTGAACGCAGGAAGCCAAAGCCATCCTGCATCACTTCGATGACACCCTCGCCAATGATTTCAACATTGCGGGCAGCTAGGTTTTTGAGAATGGCAAACATCAACTCCTGTTTGCGAAGTGCACTGGCGGTTTCAACTTCGAGTTCCTCCGCCAGGCTCAACAGCTCAGCAGGGGACTTACGTTTGAGTTCAGAAAGCTTGATCTCTTTGAGATCGGCAAGATCGGTCATGTGTTATACTTTTTGAAATGAGAAGCGCGGGACGCGCCATCTGAGAGCGGAAGCCCGGCAAAGCCGAACATGCAACGGAGTCTCTAGCAGAATTAAACCAAAGATAAAAGCAAATTTACGAGAGCGGTTTTACCACCACAAATATCACGATCCAGATCAATAAAATTGTCGGCACTTCATTTAAAATTCGAAAATAGCGCTCACTACGCCCGCGCCAACCATGTGAAAATTTTACACAATAACTTTCCAACATGCCATGATAGATCACGAGACCGACTACACCCAAAAGTTTAGCGACAAGCCAATGATCAGACCACCGGAACCCTGCAGCCGTCACCAAATAGCTGCCCGCTAACAGCGCCACCACACAGGCAGGGCGCATAATTGCTTTGAGCAACCGCCGTTCCATCACTTTAAAAAGCTCATCTGACTCAGAGCCAATTTTTTGACGAACGTGATAAACATAAAGTCGCGGCAGATAGAAAAGTCCTGCCATCCAAGCGATCACTGCAATGATGTGCAAAGCCTTGATCCACAACACCGTCACAGCCGCCCCGCATCATGGTCACGCACAGTTTGGACCAGTTTACCCACCATCGCGGGGTCCACTTGTGGGGTAATACCATGACCTAAATTAAAAATATGCCGCCGCATCGGAACACCGTCCAAAACCCGGAACACAGCAGATTTCAGATCATCGGGACTTCCCAATAAAGCACTCGGCGCCATATTCCCCTGCACTCCGATAGCTTCTGGCAAAGAACGCAAAACCTCTGTCAATGGACAGTTTTCTTCAACACCAATCGCTGAAGCAGCAGTGCCAGCTGCCACAACTGCGTGTTGCTCATTCACACCCCGAGCAAAGACAATAATGGGAAAATCTGGATAAACAGCCCGCACTCCATCGACAATTTTGCGAATGGGCGAAATCACCAGACGCTCTTGCGCCGCCACCGGAACATCACCCGCCCAACTATCAAAGATCTGAACAGTCTCAGCTCCCGCCCTTATCTGCCCAAGCAAATAAATAATTGAAACCTCAACAACCTTATCAATCAACTGGCCATACCAATCCGGTGCCTCCAAAGCCACCGCCAACGCCCGCTTCCGATTAGAACTCCCACCTTCAATTATATAGCTCACAACCGTCCAGGGCGCACCGCAGAACCCGATCAAAGTTTTTTCGTGGGCGAGATTAGCTTTCACTAACCCGACAGTCTCCCAAACTCGATCAAACTCATAAAATGACCCTGATGAACGCAAGTTAGCCACGTCAGCCATATTCGAGATAGTTTGCAAAACTGGGCCTTCACCTTCCCTAAAATCAAGAGCCAAGCCCATCGCTTGCGGAACCACCAAAATGTCCGAAAACAAAATCGCCGCGTCAAAATCAAATCGACGCAATGGCTGGAGAGTTACCTCACATGCCAGCTCCGGACTATAACAAAGCTTCAAAAAACTCCCGGCTTTTTCTCTCACCGCTCGGTATTCTGGCAAATAACGACCAGCCTGCCTCATTACCCATATGGGACGACGACTTGGATTACGATTTTTAAGAACATCGAGTAAAGGTTTCAACACACTCTCACTTAAACTAAATAGATATTTATATAGATTGTAGTTTCTGTTGGTCCGTGGATAGTGGGCCTAAACCCAATTCACACACCGCCTACGGGAAATCCTGTGAATAAACATTAATAAACTAATAACCATCAAATTTTAGTCAATAAAATCATACATTTAAAAATAGGATTCAAAAAAGAACAAAGTTCACAGAAAACTCTTTCTACCAAACAGTTCTGTTCAAATGTTAATAACACCTTAATGTGTTAACTCACAACGACACATCTTCACGCAAAACTCCAAGTTCTCCACAATTCATCAACAGATCATACAATGTCATCCCCCAACATCATTCTAGCGTCGACCAGTAAAATCAGAAGTACTATTCTGCTCAATGCCGGTCTTTCAATCACGTGCCAAAAACCAGCGCTTGATGAAGAATGCGCAAAAGCCAAGCTTGTCAACCTATCTGCCAAAAATCTTGCCCTAGCTTTGGCTGAACTCAAAGCCCTTTCCACAAAGATTCCAAATGCCATTGTGATTGGCGCGGACCAAACCTTATCCTGCAATAACATAATTTTTCACAAGCCGGAATCGCTCTCTGCAGCTCGTTCACAGCTCAATGAACTGCGTGGACAAATCCACACCCTCCACTCAGCTCTTGTCTGTGCAAAAAATGGTTCAATCATCTGGAGTACCTGTGAAGAAGCCAATCTTACTATGCGCGAATTCTCCGATTCATTTCTTGAAACTTATCTAAACACCTTCAGCGATGATACTATAAACTCAGTCGGAAGCTATCAGTTGGAAAAACAAGGCGTGCAACTTTTTGAAAAAATTGAAGGTGATTATTTCACCATTCTTGGCTTACCTTTACTACCGCTTTTAGCCTTTCTGCGAGACAGTGGATTTCTTCTACCATGAAAAAAGCTTGCGTTATCGGCTGGCCTATAGAGCATTCACGCTCCCCTCTCATTCATGGTTATTGGTTGAAACAACATAATATCAAAGGCTCTTATGAACGCGTCCCTGTTCCGCCAGATCAGCTTTATGCGTTTCTGAAAAATCTGAACGCTAATGGCTTTGTCGGCTGCAATGTCACAATTCCACACAAAGAAACCTCTATGGCAGTCATCCTGCATTTAGATGACCGAGTAAAAAGCATCGGCGCTCTCAATACAGTCTATGTTCGCGATGGTGAAACCTATGCCACGTCAACAGATGGCGAAGGCTTCTTGCAAAATCTTTTGGCTCATCAGCCTGAATTTTCTGCCGCCAACCAAGCCGTTGTCATTTTGGGGGCAGGCGGTTCAGCCAAGGCCATTATTGAAAGTCTTTTGCGTGCTAATGTTGCAACCATCACAGTCGTCAATCGCAACTTGGCTCGTGCTCAGGAGTTAAAAGCAATATTTGGAGAAAAACTACAAGTGAGCTCCGTTGCTGATTTGCAGCAGATACTAAAGACCTGTGATCTTCTTATCAACACGACATCGCAAGGTATGAATGGGCATGAGCCGTTGGCGATTGAACTCAATTCACTACCTAAACATGCGATTGTTGCCGATATAGTTTATGTGCCACTCAAAACAACATTAATTAAAGACGCTGAAGCTCTAGGCCTATGCACTGTACCTGGCCTCGGCATGTTGCTGCATCAAGCGGTGCGTGGCTTTGAACTGTGGTTTGGTGTGAAGCCTGAAGTGACCCCTGAGCTCTACGCTTTGGTCGCTCGCGATATTGATCCAGATTTTATATCATGATGGTTATCGGCCTCACCGGATCAATTGCCATGGGAAAGTCCGAAGTGGCAAAAATCCTCCGTACACTGAACATCCCGGTGTTTGATGCAGATGCCATGGTGCATGAGATTTATGAAAATGGAATCGCCGCCAAACATTTGGCCAAACTCTGCCCAGAAGCCATCGATGGCAAAAAAGTTGATCGCAAAACTCTCTCACAACACATCGCCAAGAACCCTACTCTTTTGAAATCCATCACGGCAATCATCCACCCCTTAGTACACCAAGCCGAAAGAGATTTCTTACAACGTCAGACTGGTGACATCGCCGTCATAGATTCTCCCCTCATTCTTGAGGGAGGCCGAGCCCGCGATATGGATATGATTATTGTGGTCTCATCTACACCAGAAAATCAAAAAATGCGCGCCCTTGCTCGCCCCGGAATGACCAAAGCTAAGTTCGAGATGATAAAATCGAAACAAATGCCAGACGATGAGAAGCGCCAATGGGCCGATTTCACCATTGAAAATAATGGCACCTTGGTCGAACTTGAAATCACAACTAAAGCGCTCATAGAACATATTAGAGCTCTGGAAAAACCCGATGCGTGAAATCATCCTTGATACTGAAACCACAGGACTGTCACCAATCACGGGTGATCGGATTGTTGAAATCGGCGCTATCGAACTTATCAATCACATCCCATCGGGTAAAACCTATCATGTATACCTCAATCCGGAACGTGATATGCCGAAAGAAGCTGAAGCCGTGCATGGTCTTTCAGCGGCCTTCCTTAAAGATAAACCGCTGTTCAAATCCATTGCCGGGGAATTTCTCACTTTTGTGGGCGAAGCCCCGCTCATCATCCACAATGCCAGCTTTGATATGGGGTTTATTAATGCGGAGCTCGGTTTTATTGGCCGTACCGCTATTCCGCCATCACAAGTCATTGACACTTTGCAAATGGCAAGGCGCGCGCACCCAATGGGTCCAAACAGTTTGGATGCATTGTGTCGGCGTTACGGCATCGATAACTCAAAACGTACCAAACACGGAGCGTTGTTGGATGCTGAACTGCTCGCCGATGTTTATCTTGAACTGATTGGTGGAAGACAAACCGTTCTTATTCTACAAGCCCAAACCACCATACGAAAAATCGATATTCAATCCGTTCGTCAAACTACGCGCGTGCGTGACGACGTTTTGGCGTCACGACTCACCCAAGAAGAAAACGCCCTTCACCAAGCCCGCATTGCGGAACTGGGCGAAAAAGCGCTTTGGAATGACGCGTAAGATTTAAGCTTGGGCTACAGCTTGTTGCTGCATGCGTTTTTGATACATGGCAGCAAAATCAATCGGGTCCAACATCAACGGAGGAAAACCACCGTTACGAGTGGCATCCGCCAAAATCTGCCGCGCAAACGGGAACAACATGCGCGGGCATTCGATGAGCACTGCTGGGTGCAATAAGTTTGCCGGGAAGTTTTCTAAGCGGAACATGCCGGCGTAAAGAAGGTCTGCCGCAAAGATCACCTTGCCTTCGGATGTGGCCTTAGCATCCAAATGCAACTCAACTTCAAAATCTGACGGTCCCAAATTTCGTGCGTTTACATTCACCGAAATATTGATGTCGGGTTGGTTTTGTTGGGGAGCCAAAGACAAGGGGGCGTTTGGATTTTCAAAACTGAAATCTTTCAAATATTGACCTAGAATTTTAAGGGACGGTTGCGCACCGGGTTGTGGCTCAGGAGCGGTGAGATTGGCTGGTGATGCCGTAGCGCGAACAGTGGCAGGCTTTGCTTCAGCCACCGGAATAGGTTTACGGCTTGCGCCGTTTGCGGGCTTTGCTGCCACTTTTATTGGTGCCTTGCGTGGAGCCGTCTTAATTGTTTTTGCCATTATTGCCTCGTTTCAAAAGCCTTGCCCGCCAAGGCCTGCATTGGGGTGCTTCGCTAACATGAAGCTCACTGAGCCGCAAGACTGAGCCGCAATGCGAGCGAGAGTTTGGATTTATCAGTTTTGTCTCTATATAGTGAACAAATGCTCGACAGAAGGAAGTCACCCGTTGTTATCTGATCCGCTCAACATCATCTTGCTGGCCGCAGCCGTCATCATTTTCTGGAAGCTTAAGTCAGTTCTTGGCGAACGCACAGGCACAGAACGCCCGCCCTATGTGCCGCCGACTAGGCCGCAACCAGATTTGCGGGTGATCGAAAACCCAGAATACATCCCACCAAATCCTGTGTGGCAAGGCCATGCTGCCGAAGGCTCGGACATGGCCAAGGCCCTTGAGTCGATTGGTAAACAACAAAAAGATTTCAGCGTCACCAGTTTTATAGCAGGCGCTAAAGCTGCCCATGAAATGATTTTGGAAGCTTTTGCCAAGGGCGACAAATCTGGGCTCAAACCGTTACTTTCAAAGGCCGTGTTTGAAAGTTTCTCCAGTGTAATCAATCAAAATCAAAAGATGGGATATAGCAAAGTCTTCCAATTTGTAGGTGCACTTTCCACATCATTGGAAGCGGCAACACTCGAGGGCAATCGGGCCAGCATCAGCGTTAAATTCGTAACCGAAATGATCAATGCCACTCTCGATAAAAACGGGGTCACCGTAAATGGGGATGCGAAAGCCATTCTCGAAGACACTGACCTTTGGACATTTGAACGCGATCTCACTTCGCGTGATCCTAACTGGATATTGACTGCAACTGGCGAATGAGACTGATCACATGCGCTATCCTATGCTTCATCTTTATCACACCCCTCAACGCGGCTTCCAAAATGTTTGAACCTGTAAAAATTGCATCGCTTGCTGGCTGGGCGCAGGATGATCATACCAAAGCCCTGCAAACATTTCAGCGTTCGTGCCAAGAGATTCTTACCACAGCCCACGGTTTCAAACGCGCCGCCGCATTTGGTGGAGAGCTGAGTGATTGGACTACACTTTGTCAGCAAGCCCTTACGGCAACAGACGCCAAACAGTTTTTCGAATCCAATTTCGTCGCCTTTAAAGTCAATGATCCTGGGCACCCTCAAGGGCTTTACACTGGCTATTATGAACCCGAAGTCGAGGGTAACTTGGTTAAAACCAGTGAATTTCAGGTACCCGTTTATAATAGACCTGGCGATCTCAAAGCCCTTGATGAGCAAGGCCGAAAACAAACTGGTCTTGCCTATGGTCGCATCGTCAATGGCAAAGCCGAGCCTTACGCAACCCGCAAAGACATCGAACAGGGTGCTCTCGAAGGCAAAGGCCTTGCAATCTGCTATCTTAAAAGCTGGGTCGATGCGTTCTTCATTCACATCCAAGGATCCGGGCGTGTAAAATTACCTGATGGAAAAATCATCCGCCTCGCTTACGCAGCAAAAACTGGCCAGCCTTACACAGGCATTGGCCATGTGCTTTTAGAGAAAGGCGTTGGCACAAAAGAGACCATGTCGATGGAGTACTTGCGGACATGGATGAGTGATCACCCCACTGAGGCCCGTGAGCTGATGTGGAATAATAAATCCTACATATTTTTTCGCGCTATCGAAGTACCTTCAGTAGATTTGGGTGCGTTGGGCGCTCAGCAAATCAACCTCACACCACTGCGCAGTTTGGCTGTGGATCGATCAATTTGGATGTTCGGCACCCCCATTTGGATCGACACCACAACACCGCCAGAAGCAGGTGCAAAACCATTTCAACATTTGATGGTGGCGCAAGATACAGGCACCGCCATCAAAGGCCATGTGCGTGGCGATATCTATTGGGGCTGGGGCGAAGCGGCCGCCTTTAATGCAGGCCACATGAAAAGTGCTGGCGGCATGGTGGTGTTGCTCCCAAAGTTGGCGGCAGCGCGTTTAAAACTATGAGTCGAAAAAATTTCGAAGTGCCCGATCATGGTCTATGGGACGAGGTAAAACGCGCCATTCAACCTCTCTCCATTCGTAAACAGTTGAAGGCAAGGTCCAAGATCAAGGGTATCATTCTGCAACCGCAAATGCTGGTGCAAACCATGGAGCCTATTCTTAATCGAAAGGCGCTTCGCACTGAACCGCCCGCCATTTCCAGCTTAGATCGCCGCACCACTCAAAAGTTGGGCCGTGGCCAAGCTGATCCGGAAGCAAGGTTGGATTTGCATGGTGAGAATTTAGAAACAGCGCGGATGCAATTGCTAAACTTCATCAGCATCCAGCGCCATCGTGGTGTGCGTCTGGTTTTGGTGATTACCGGTAAGGGTGCTTCGCCTTATGCACGCCATACCCTGCATGGGCACAGCCATTTTCACACGCCTGAGCGTGAAGGAAAACTGCGCCGCGAAGTGCCCTTGATGTTTCACGAAGCTATTTTCCGCGCTCATATTGTGGGTTTCCAACCGGCCCACCCCAAGCATGGCGGTGGCGGCGCATTTTACGTAAGACTCAGAAAGCGCGAAGGCGAACACCCTTGACCCCCTTCGGTGCCAAACTCCGCGAACTGCGCGCTGATCGCGGTCTTACTCTGGCTGAAATGGCATCCGCCATCAATGTCTCCAGCGCTTATCTTTCAGCCTTAGAACACGGTAAACGTGGAAGACCAAGTTGGCACTTGGTGCAAAGTGTCATCGCCTATCTCAACATCATCTGGGATGAGGCTGAAGAACTGGTCAAACTCTCGAGGCTCTCCCACCCCAAAATAACCATCGACACCGCAGGCCTAGACCCCGAAGCTACAGAATTGGCTAATCGCCTATCCAAGAGTATCGCGAAACTTGATAAGACAACCGTAAAAGATTTACTGGATCGTCTGAAATCGAAATAGATCTTTCTCTGTCCGCTCGTCCTCTATGGTACTAAGGCCATTAGTAGCACAAACACCGTGGGCTAGGCCGGTCGTTTCACCCTAAAAATAAGGGCACCATCAAGCTTGAAAGTTGGACTGGTATACTGGTATAACCAGTTCATTAGAACTGTCGAATGGGCATAGAATATGAGTCCGCCGCCAAAAAAAATATTCGTTGGCACAAGTTGGAAAATGAACAAGCTTGGGGCCAATGCAATTGCATTTGCCAATGCTTTGGTGGGGAATCCTTTGTCACAAAAGCACATTCAACCCTTCGTGATACCGCCATTTCCTTACATTCAAGTTGTTTCAAAAATACTCTCCGGGACTGGAATTTGGGTCGGCGCACAAAATATGCATTGGCAGGATGATGGGGCATGGACGGGTGAAATTTCTGCGTTGATGATAAAAGACTGTGGGGCGACCTTGGTTGAGATTGGCCACAGTGAGCGCCGCATGCATTTCGGTGAAACCGATGAAACTGTCGCCCTCAAAGTGGCAACAGCGCTGCGGCATGGTCTAATGCCACTGGTGTGTGTAGGCGACACAAAAGCTGAGTACGACGCGAGGGAAACTAAAGGCGCCATAACGCGACAAGTCACCGCGCTAATGAAATATGCGAGCGTCGCTGATCTGCATAAGATTATTGTGGCCTATGAACCCGTCTGGTCGATTGGCGAAGGTGGCACCCCAGCATCGCCCGATTTTGCTGACGAGCAACACCAACACATTAAATCGGTGGGTCGCGAATTGGGTGTTGAAAATCTTAATGTACTTTATGGCGGCAGCGTGAACCCCTCCAATTGTGTGGAACTCGCAAGCCAGACCCATATTGATGGGTTGTTCATTGGCCGCTCTGC
>JANPGD010000188.1:0-3380 GCA_031423845.1 Hyphomicrobiales bacterium
CTTTGGACCCAAACTACGCCGAGGCCCATTGGCAGCTTGCTAACCTTTTGGTTCACCTTTGGGCGCACCGTGGCGTTGAGTTTGCGGCTGACCTCGACGCGGCGCTCATTTCTGCGCGGCGTGCAGTGGACCTAGACCCAAATGACTCCGGTGCCCATACCGCAATGGGCTATGTACTCACCAACAAGCGAGAATGGGATGCAGCAAGGAGGAGCTATGACAGAGCCCTTCAACTTAACCCCAATGACGCTGACGCTATCGCAGATTTTGCGTACTTCGAGTTGGTTACGGGGAGTCCCAAGGAATGCATTGCAGACATGACGCGCGCCATCCGGCTTAATCCATTCCCTCCCAGTTGGTATTTCTGGGTTATGGGTGACGCGCAGTTTGACCTGGGACAGTTTGGGCAAGCTGTGGAAACTTTGCAGCGCCGTGAAACATATCGGACAACATCGCGAAAATCTCTCGCTGCGGCGCTGGCGATGCTCGGCCGGACTGATGAAGCAAAAGAAGAAGCGAAAGGTTTCTTGGCTGATAATCCGGAGTTTCGCATAAGCCATTGGCTTGCCCAAGTGCCTGTTAGGAGCCAGGCAGTTGTTCAGGCTTTGGCTGACGCTTATCGCCTCGCCGGATTGCCGGAGTGAGCATGACAAATTTTTCCGACATATCGGCTGATCCACTTTATCTCACGGCACTTGCTAGTCTTGGCACCAGCGTTCCAGCAAAACTTACCGCAGCTCCGTCAAAAGGCAGCATCGCGGTGTTGCCATTTGTCGATATGAGCGGCGAAGCAGGCCACGAACATTTTACCGATGGTCTGACCGAAGATATCATCACAGATCTTTCTAATGTCCCCGGCTTTTTTCTGATCGCTCGAAATTCAGTTTTTGCCTACAAGGGCAAGCCAACGGACGTACGCCAGATTGCCCATGATCTTGGTGTTAAATATATCCTTGAAGGCAGTGTCAGACGGGCAGGGCAACGTTTGCGGATTAATGTGCAGTTGATTGATGCAAGCGAAGGCGGGAACCATATTTGGGCCGAACGCTTTGACCGCGACCTCGCCGATATTTTTGCAGTTCAAGACGAGGTGACGCGTCGCATCGTTGAAACCATCACAGGCAAACTCAATGCCAGCCCGATCGTTGAACGCAATCGCCCTACAAACCTCGAAGCCTATGACTTATGCGTCCGGTCGCGTAATTTGTGGTCACTGTCCAAAACACTCAATCGAGAAGCGCACGCGCTTTTGACAAGGGCGGTTGCGCTGGAGCCAAATTATGCCGAGGTCCATTGGCAACTTGCTTTGGTTCACCTCTTCACATGGCTTTCGTGGAGCGACGAACAGCAACCCTTTCGCCGTGATGCCTTAGCGGCAGCGCAGCGCGCAGTTGAGCTCGACCCCAATGATTCAAATGCGCGCTGGGTGTTGGGTTTCATCCTATTGCATGAAGGACGTTGGGACGAATCGAATTCACAATTTGATGTGTCTTTACGTCTCAATCCGCGTCCAACAGGATGGCACCTTTGGTTGCTGGGTCAGGCGCAAATTGGTTGTGGTCAATACAGTGAAGCCGTTCAAACCTTGACGCGAGAGGAAACCTATCGAACGGCCTCACGTCGAATACTCGCCGTGGCCCTAGCCTTGCTGGGTCGCAAAGACGAAGCGCACCATGAGGTTGCTTCATATTTGGCCACCGATCCAGATTGGAGTTTTAAATTTTGGATGGATACGCGGCCCTTCCAACGGCAAGAAGACATCCGATTTTGGCACGATGCTTACCGCCTTGCTGGGTTTCCAGAGTAATCCCGCACTTGTTTCCACCCTAGGGCGTTGACATATACATGCGGTGCCGATAAGTGCTGCGTTTGCAGAGCTTAGGGGTATAGCTCAGTTGGTAGAGCGGTGGTCTCCAAAACCACAGGTCGAGGGTTCAAATCCTTCTGCCCCTGCCATTCACGGTACAGTTTTTGTGCTTTGAATCAAGAGTTTAAGTGATTGCGACGAAACAGGATTGAAGATGGCCAAAAACGGTATCGCAGGATTTGTACAAGATGTACGCGAAGAAGCAGGCAAAGTTGTTTGGCCGACTCGTCGTGAACTTGGCATTTCTACGGTCATGGTAATGATCATGGTGGTTGCGGCCAGCATGTTCTTTTTGGGCGTGGATGCACTTCTGAAATGGGGCGTCGAACGCGTGCTGTTCGGTATTTAATTAACAAAATCAAGATATTAAAAGCAGGCACAGCGGTATAATTTATGGCAAAACGTTGGTACATCGTCCACACCTATTCGAACTTCGAAAAGAAGGTGGCGGAATCATTAAAAGAACAGGCAGCACAAAAGCATCTCGGCGAATTATTCGAGCAAGTGCTGGTGCCGACTGAAGAAGTGGTTGAAATTCGCCGTGGTCGCCGCATTAAAAGCGAACGCCGATTCTTCCCGGGCTATGTGTTAGCCAAAGTAGAATTGACCGATGAAGTGTTCCATTTGATCAAGAACACTCCAAAAGTAACAGGTTTCCTCGGTTCTGGCTCTAAGCCGGTTCCGATTTCTGATGCTGAAGCAAACCGCATTCTCAACCAAGTGGCTGAGGGTGTTGAACGGCCAAAAGCAGCAATTACATTTGAAGTGGGCGAGCAAGTTAAAGTGGCTGAAGGGCCATTTGCATCATTCATGGGCCAAATTGAAGAAGTGGACGAAGAACGTTCACGTATCAAAGTGGCCGTATCAATCTTCGGGCGTCCAACGCCTGTTGAACTCGAATATGGGCAAGTCGAGAAAGTTAAAGCTTAAGCCCCGCAGCGTGCTGCGAATTTTAACCCGTGGGAGGTAGGCATTTCACCTTTGAAATGACAACCCGACCACTAACCTTGAAAGAGGGATACATATGGCGAAAAAAATCGTCGGCTATGTGAAGCTGCAAGTGCCAGCCGGACAAGCCAACCCATCTCCACCAATCGGGCCTGCGCTCGGTCAACGTGGTTTGAACATCATGGAATTCTGTAAGGCATTTAACGCTGCCACACAGAAGATGGAGCAGGGCTCGCCTGTTCCTGTGGTGATCACAGCGTATCAAGATAAATCATTCACCTTCGAAATGAAGTCGCCACCAGCGTCATATTTCTTGAAGAAGGCTGCCAAGCTCACTGCCGGTTCCAAGGAACCAGGCAAAGTGAAAGCTGGCACTGTGACCATGGCCCAGTGCCGTGAAATTGCTGAGCAGAAATTGAAGGTCATGAACTCGCGTGACCTCGATGCTGCTACGCGTGAAATTGCAGGTTCTGCTCGTTCTATGGGCATTGAGGTAGTGGCATAATCATGGCTAAAGCAAAACGCGTTACAAAAAACATGACTGGCCTCGATCGTTCGAAGTTCT
>JANPGD010000189.1:0-2757 GCA_031423845.1 Hyphomicrobiales bacterium
CTCTCACCCCGCAGGGGGAGAGGGTTGGGGCCCGTCCGCCGGAGCGTCTTCGCGCAGGTGGATGGGAGGGTGAGGGGTGGTTGGGCTGACAGCGGTCTTAATAATACGCGCACTGTTACCGTAATTCCAACAAGACGGCGAATAAGGCGGAACGCGTGGAGGTGCACGGATGAAACTCACCTAAATTCTACAGGTATGGGCATCATCTCTCAGTGAATTCTCGTTTTGAGCTCGATGTGCCGTATGTTGCGCGTTGCATGAACTGCCGTAGTCTGAGCAAAAGCATCATTACTAAATAAGAAGACAGCCTATATGTATCTAACAGGAATGAAATTGGGCAAATAATTCACATGAGAGTCGAACTATGAAAGGCAAAGATCGAAATGCCCCGTGCTGGTGCGGTTCAGGCAAGAAATACAAGAAGTGCCACCTCGACCGAGACGGTCAGCCGAAGAAGAATCCTTGGGCTGCCTTGGACGTTAACAGGCAGGCATTCACTAAGAAGAAATGCTGCGCGTTCAATGTGGGCTTGGGTTCTTGTGATGGCGGCGTGATCAAAGCCCACACTATCTCGAGTGGACCTAACCTATCCAAAATTGCTAAAGATGGTCATGTGCTGCATTACGCTGCGAGCATTCCGGATATGAACAAGAACGGCGGCAAGCTGTCGGTGAAGAAGATTGGCATCAACGATGCGTCAGTTTTCCGTGGTTTCTGCGGCAAGCACGATCGAGAAATATTTTCTTGTATCGAGAATGAAATTTTTGCTGGCCGACCAGACCAGTGCCTTGCCGTGGCCTACCGAACGATTAGTCGGGAGCTCTATGGGAAAGATGCGGGAGCCCATTTGCGAGAGACGTTGCGCGGAGCCGACAAGGGCTTGAAACCCTTCGAGCAGTTCATGCTTCAGAAGAAACTTGACGTAATAAACACGGGGAATGAAGCTGCGCGGCGAGAGATGAAGGCGACGCACGAAGCGCTTACCAGCGCTTTGGTTGAAAACAGGTTAGATGTCATCAAATCGCTCATAATCGAATTCTCAGCCAATTTGCCTTCCATGTTTGCGGGCGCTTGGTCGCTTTTTACCGACTTTCATGGCAATCAGCTACAGGACGGGTATTTGGATGAACTTCTTGAACAGGTGTTCTTTTCATCTTTCGCGGGAACTTCTCGCGCGATGATCTGTATTTCTTGGCGAGACATTGAGGGGACTCCTGGGAAAGTCATTGCCGAACAGATCAAGGCGCTGCCGCATGATCAGCAAGCTTCAGCCTGTCTTCAGCTTGTGATGAAGCACGTGGAAAATATCTTTTTCAACCCGGACTGGTTCCAAGATTTGAATGATAAACAGAAGGAGCAGCTGAACCGGCTCGCAGCCGATGGCGTTGATCCGATGGGTCGTGTTCCATCAATTCCTGTTCGCTTGGATGTAGACTTCAAACTGCCTACAGCACTGAGATCGTTTCAAGTTTAATCAGGAGATGTGGCGAACTTTGGCGACGGTGAGTTGTGCTTGTTGCCGCGGGCGCTAGCGATGGCGCGAGGAATGCCGCGAGATTTCAACAATGCGATATCCCCTCACCCTCCCATCCCGCTTCGCCAAGGGGCTACGCAGGACAGGCCCCAACCCTCTCCCCTACGGGGTAGAGGGAAAGAAAGTTCAGAAACAAAAAAGGCCCAGATCGCTCTGGGCCTTTTCGCTAATTTATTGCTCTCACTCCGCCGCAGTAGCTGGCAGAGCATCTTTTTGTTGTTCTTCGATGATCAGCTTGTCGCGCTTGTCGGCAATCTGCCTAAAGCGGGCGAGCATGCCGCCGGTGCCGGCTGGAATAAGTCGGCCTACGATCACGTTTTCCTTCAGGCCATCAAGTGTATCGATCTTGCCTTGTGTGGCAGCATCGGTGAGCACGCGAGTGGTTTCTTGGAACGACGCGGCTGAGATGAACGAACGCGTCTGCAAAGAAGCTTTCGTGATGCCGAGCAGAACGGGTTGGCCCGATGCTGGGCGCAAGCCTTCAGCGATGAGCTTGGCGTTTTCACGGTCAAGCTCTTCACGGTCCAGCTGTTCACCAACCAGCAAGGTTGATTCACCATTGTCGGTGATTTCAACCTTTTGCAGCATCTGGCGCACAATCACTTCAATGTGCTTGTCGTTAATCCCCACGCCTTGCAAGCGGTACACTTCCTGAATTTCGTTCACGAGGAACGCAGCAAGTTCTTCCACACCCTTGATCGC
Organism: Hyphomicrobiales bacterium; assembly: GCA_031423845.1. Lineage (GTDB taxonomy): Bacteria > Pseudomonadota > Alphaproteobacteria > Rhizobiales > Aestuariivirgaceae > Aestuariivirga. The sequence goes on from JANPGD010000189.1 coordinate 2,237, forward strand.
GAGAATATCGTGGGGAGCGGGGTTGCCGTCCATCAGATATTCACCCTTTTCAATGAAGTCACCTTCCTGAACTGGCAAATGCTTGCCCTTCGGGATCAGATATTCAATGGCCTCGGCACTGTCTTCAAGTGGCACAATGCGAACGCGGCGCTTGTTCTTATAGTCGCGGCCAAACTCAATGCGGCCAGAGATTTCAGCGATAATAGCTGCATCCTTCGGACGGCGCGCTTCAAACAATTCGGCAACACGCGGCAGACCGCCCGTGATGTCGCGTGTTTTCGCACTTTCAAGTGGGTTACGCGCAAGCACATCGCCTGCCCCCACTTTAGAGCCTGGTTCAACCGAGAGAATGGCATCAACCGAGAGCAAGTAACGCGCTTCACCGCCGCGGGCCAGTTTCTTCACTTCACCATTGGCATCTTTGATGACAATTGCGGGCTTTAAGTTGGTGCCGCGTTGGTTGGTGCGCCAGTCAATGATCACACGGTTGGTGATGCCGGTTGCTTCGTCTGTGACTTCGT
>JANPGD010000190.1:0-4368 GCA_031423845.1 Hyphomicrobiales bacterium
AATCTTGGCACCTTTGTCCTCAACCACTTCGTCAAACTTGCCCTGCTCTGCGGCCCATTCCATCGTGTATTCCATGCCCGCACAACCGCCATTCTTCACGCCTACGCGAAGGCCCACACCTTCGCCACGAGCCATCAGCTCGGCAATGCGCGCTGCTGCTGCGTCGGTCACTTTCATCACTTGGGGTCTTGGTCGTGCTTGAGCTGTTGCCATGTTCACATCCTACCACATATTCATTGCCATGCGAGCTTCTTCCGACATGCGGCTATGATCCCATGGCGGGTCAAAGGTAATTTTGGCCTTAACGCTGGCCACACCACCCACAGTGGAGACAGCATTTTCCACCCAGCCCGGCATGTCACCTGCTACTGGGCAACCCGGAGCGGTCAGCGTCATGTCAATCGCCACGTTACGATCATCATCAATATCAACTTTGTAAATGAGGCCCAGTTCATAAATATCAACGGGGATTTCAGGATCATAGACAGTCTTCAATGCCAAGACGATATCATCCGTCATCCGCGCCAATTCATCGGCGGGAATGGCAGACATGTCGGGCGCGTTAGTGGTCAATGTGTCGGTCACGTGAATATCCTCTGAGCAGAGATAAGCGCTTCGGCCAATTTATCAACCTCTGCCATGGTGTTGTACATGGCGAAGGACGCGCGGCAAGTGGCGGTTACGCCGAAACGCTGAAGCAGCGGCTGCGTGCAATGGGTGCCCGCTCGAACTGCAACGCCCTGACGGTCAATCACGGTGGCCACGTCATGCGCGTGGGCGCCGTTCATAGTGAAAGAAATTATCGGGCCTTTAGTGCGGGCTTGGCCGAAAATTTTGAGCGAGTTGATTTCGCGCAAGCGGCTCATGGCATAATCATGCAGCGCCATTTCATAGGCGGCGATTTTATCGAGGCCGATGGCTGTCATATAGTCGAGTGCTGCACCAAGTCCGATAGCTTCGACGATGGCGGGAGTTCCCGCTTCGAAGCGGTGCGGTGGATCATTATAGGTAATCGCGTTTTCAGTAACTTCTAAAATCATCTCGCCACCACCTTGATATGGCGGCATTTTTTGCAAATGCTCAGACTTTGCATAAAGAACGCCAATGCCCGTGGGGCCATAAGTTTTGTGACCGGTGAACACCAGAAAATCAGCATCCAGCGCTTGCACATCCACATGGCCATGGACAGCTTGCTGGCTGGCATCAACCAGAACCGGAATGCCTTTGGCGTGGGCGATCTTAATAATTTCGGCCACAGGAACCACGGTGCCCAAGGCGTTGGACATGGCGGTTACCGCGATCATTTTGGTGCGCGGGGTGATCAGTTTTTCAAACTCACCCAGCAGAAAATTGCCTTCATCATCAATGGGTGCCCATTTGATCACGGCACCCTTGCGCTGACGGTGGAAATGCCAGGGCACAATGTTTGAGTGATGTTCGAGGATGGAGAGAATAATCTCATCGCCTTCGCCAATCACCATGCCGCCGAAGGATTGCGCCACAATGTTGATTGCGTCGGTGGCATTGCGAGTGAAGACGATTTGATCTTTGGACGGTGCATTGATGAAGCGGCGCACGGATTCTCGCGCATCTTCAAAGCTTTGCGTTGCCGCGTTGGAGAGAAAGTGCAGGCCGCGATGCACATTGGCATATTCTTGCGTCATCGATTTCATCATGGCGTCGAGAACAGCTCTGGGTTTTTGCGCGGAGGCGGCGTTATCGAGATAGACCAGAGGCTTGCCATAAACCTCCCGCGTGAGGATAGGAAAGTCGTAGCGGATGCGCTCGACGTCCAGCATCATTTCGCCTTCCTCGCGGTCAACCAATTCTCGGCAAAGGCAACCATGGCCTCGCGCATAGTGTCATTCACAATGCCATCAAAGGCTTCGCCCACAAATGCGCCGATGAGCAATGATTTGGCCTCCGCTACGGGAATGCCGCGCGACATGAGATAGAATAGATGATCGTGGTTGATGTCGCCCGCGGTGGCTCCGTGTCCACACACCACATCATCAGCGTAAATTTCGAGTTCTGGTTTTGCGTCGAACTCAGCAGTTTCTGAAAGCAACAAAGCGTGGCTGGATTGTTTGCCATCAGTTTTCTGTGCATGCTTACGCACAATCACTTTGCCCTGAAAAATGCCGCGCGCGTTTTCATCCATCACGCATTTAAACATTTCACGGCTGGTGCAATGCGGAACCTTATGATCCATCACCAAGCGTGTATCGGCGTGTTGTTTGCCGTTCAGCAGATAAGCACCCGCAATAAGGGCATTGGCATTTTCGCCCGCAAATAAATAATTACCGTTCTGGCGGTTCAGCGCGGAGCCGGAGGTGAGCGTGAGTTCATTGAGCTTGGCATCCTTCGCCAATGTGCAGTCTATATAAGAAAGATGAGTGGCATCGTGGGATTCCAATTCCACTTTTACACGGTCTAATCTTGCTCCAGCCCCCACATGAATTTCGGTGACAGCATTCAACACATAATCGCCCTCGCCCACAAACGTTTCGATGATGGTGGCGGAAGCCCCCTCGCCCACTTCAATGCGGTTGCGCAGTGCCATGGCTCGGGCTGCACCTAGTGTGGCGATGTGGATAATTTCAACAGGCACATCCATGCTCGCATCAAAGCGCAGCGTGAGGCCGGAGGGTTCGATAGCGCTGTTCAGATGTATGACAGGATCATCAACGGCCGATGAAGACGGCACACCCAATTCAAATGTGAGGCCCGTGAAATTAGACCGCGCTTGGTCCAAGCTGCCATTCACAAACACAATGCGGTGGCTGGTGAGTTTAGCAAAGGGCGAACACGCGATCAGGCGTTCCACATCTTTATTCGCAATCACAACATTTTGATGCGGTGGATAGGGCTTCACCAAGCTGCGGCGCAAATCCGTCCAGCGCCATTCTTCCATACGGCGATGCGGCAGTGATACGCCGAAGGCTTCTTCCGCTGGCGTTTTGGAAAGGGCTTGAATCACGCAACCTTCTCCACAAACTCAGCATAGCCATTGGCTTCGAGTTCCAGCGCCAGTTCCTTGCCGCCAGATTTCACAATTTTTCCCGCCGATAACACATGCACAAAATCGGGCACGATGTAATCGAGCAAGCGTTGATAGTGGGTGATGACGATCATCGCGCGGTCTGGCGAGCGCAATGCATTCACACCATCAGCCACCACTTTCAGCGCATCAATATCGAGGCCTGAATCGGTTTCATCCAACACGCAAAGCGAAGGTTCCAGCACCGCCATTTGCAAAATCTCGGCCCGCTTTTTTTCGCCACCGGAGAAGCCCACATTGACAGGGCGTTTTAACATTTCTTGGCTGATGTTCAATTTCGCAGCCCGCTCTTTCACAAAGCGCATAAAATCAGGAATGGATAATTCCTTTTCACCCCGGGCTTTGCGTTGCGAGTTCAATGCCACTTTCAAGAACTGCATTGTGGCCACACCGGGGATTTCGATGGGATATTGGAATGCCAGAAATACGCCCTTGGCAGCGCGTTCATTAGGGTCCATGGCCAACAGGTTTTCGCCTTTGAACATGGCGCTGCCTTCGGTCACTTCATAACCATCACGGCCAGAAAGCACATAGGAGAGCGTGGACTTGCCAGACCCATTCGGCCCCATAATGGCGTGAACTTCGCCTGCCTTCACATTGAGTGAGAGACCTTTGAGAATTTCGCGCGGTTCGTCTTCAAGTTTGACGTGGAGGTTTGAGATGGTGAGCATATTCTATAATTCTCTCTTCGCTGCTAACTTGCCAAGCTCAATCGCTAACTGCCTTGCATCGCACTTAACTCCCGCGCCAAACCCCACACCATTCTTTACTGGTGCAAATGTCTCAAACTTATCTTTCCCGATCACAATGATCTTTCGGCAATCTTCGTCGGCTGTAACCAGCACATGAGTTTCAATAAGTCGTGGCTGAATGACAGACATATGTTTGTTAAGAATTGTTTCCAGCGAAGTATAGTCATCAACTGCTTTTAATGCCTCTACAGTGTCGTTAAATAGCTGAGTACCAGTTTTCATTTTTCAGTTTCCATTGCTACCCTTCTCCCCTTGAGGGAGAAGGTGCCCGAAGGGCGGATGAGGGGTGTGGTTGAACTGGGTGAAGTGCTTGCGGCTGGCAACCCCCTCATCCGGCGCAAGTGCGCCACCTTCTCCCTCAAGGGGAGAAGGGAAGGAATAAAAAGTGATCATCCAACCGATCCTTCCAAACTAATCCCGATCAGCTTTTGCGTTTCGGCCATAAATTCCATTGGTAATTGTTGCAGCACATCGCGCACGAAGCCATTGACGATGAGCGCCACGGCCTCCTCCTGAGATAACCCGCGTGACATGCAGTAGAACATTTGATCGTCA
>JANPGD010000191.1:0-2678 GCA_031423845.1 Hyphomicrobiales bacterium
TTGCTATGCCCGTTCGACTTGCATGTGTTAAGCCTGCCGCCAGCGTTCGTTCTGAGCCAGGATCAAACTCTCAAGTTTGAAACAGCTCGATAATGGTAAACCATTATCATGTGATCGCAATGCGTATTAAATTGACGAGAGTATAATGTACACTCGATGTTTCCATCGAAGCTTTATTAGCTCTCTAAATATAAACGCAAACGACTATGTTTCGGTTGTTCAATCTGTTACCAGACCGAACCGCCAGGACACGCGCCGCCTGCGCTTCTCTTTCTTTCGTTTACAATGTCAAACAGCAGGGAGCCTTCCGGCTCCGATATGCGACAGACAATTCCCTACTCCCGGTTCCCTTTTCAGGGATGCCGGCAGACTGGAGCGCTGATCGCATCTTGAATTTCCATGGGGCCGTAGGCGCTAACCGTGCGCCCCAGGCCCTCAGTAAGCGGGTTATAGGTCGAGGCCCCTTAAAGTGTCAAGCGCCGTTTTGAAAAAAATAGCTTTATTTTTAAGCGTTTGATATTATGAATTAAAATGGATTTTTTTATCTTGATAACTCAGTTTATTTGATCGTTCGGCAAAAATATTTTTAATAAAATCTAATCTGAACTCGGTTTCTGGCGCAGCATCGCCTCGCTAAGAGATGAAACCGTCATCAAACAATGTCTAAGCCGCTCCTTCGAACCAGGCGAATCTCGCATTTGTGGTTAACGGATTGGAAATATCCAGATGTCATTTATGGGTTTGCATTGCCTTATTGCGGTCTCAGTGTTGCTGCCTAACTGGTTGACAGGTCTGGGGTTCAAATGCGAAGTGGGCGCAGCAAAATAGACCAGTGAGTTCTAGGGGGACGATAGTCGGTTGAGAAAGAAAAGCCCAAGTCAGCACGTCATAAGGCAGCCTGCCGCAAGCAGGCTTGTGCCTTTGCCTGATGATTTTGATCCCATTGATTTGGAAACGTCTTTTCTCGAAGAGAACACTCATCACCGCTGGTTGCTGACAAGCTGCATCGCGGGCATTACCGGGACCCTCATTGTGGGTGGCGTGGTGCTTGGTCTATTTGGGCACAATGCCGGCCCACCTGACGCAGCTGCGGCTATTGATTCGCAATCACCAAGCGCAACACGCGATTCGCCAATCGCCCAAGCCAATCTTAAGGCTGCAACCAAAACCGAAGTTCTGGCTGAGCGTGATTTGAGTGGCGGTTTTGCCTACCCAGAAATAACCACAGATGAATTGCCTTATGGCAACGCCGAGACCACCGTTCTCGATGCTGAAATTCAATCGGTGTCAGACGAAAATGAAAACATTACCACTATTACCAAGACGCCTCCACCTGAGCCTGTGGACGAAAGCTTTGAATTGGCCAGCGGCACATCTCTCGCAGAAGAACTCACCAACCGTGGTGTATCAAAAGCAACCGCTCAAGCTTTGGTCGCTTCCATTGAACCCGTGTTACCGGCCAAGCTGATAAAGGCTGGCACCAAATTCGATGTGACATTCGATCGCCAAATTGACTTTTATGGTCGCGAAGTGACCTTCCCGGTGGAGCTATCCTTTAAGCCGGGACCAAACGAATCCATTACAGTTGATTCTGATGAAGACGGGCAATTTACAGCGCAGATTGACGGCAAAACTGATGGCTCTAAATCGCAATATGCGGAAAAGTCGACTGTCAGCCAATTCCACACAATCACGCAAGTTGGCGCAAGTCTTTATACCACTGCAAAAGACAATTTGATTCCAGACTATATTGTTTCAGAGTTCACACGCGTATTTTCTTACGATGTAGACTTCCAGCGCCAAGTCACGGCAAGCGACACATTTGAACTGTTCTATGGAAAATCGCTGGCAGGCTCTTCAAGCAAGCGCAATGTGCTCCACTACGCGAAACTGACCAATGATGGCACGACGAAAACCTATTTCCGCTTTACCACTGCCGATGGTCAAACTGATTATTTTGATGATACCGGCCGCAGCGCCGCCCGCGCCCTGTTGAAAACGCCAATTTCCGGCGCAAGATTAACCTCTGGCTTTGGCATGCGGGTCCATCCGCTTTTAGGCTACACCAAAATGCATGAGGGCGTAGACTTTGGTGCGGCCATGGGCACCCCAATCCACGCTGCTGGTGCAGGCATAATTGATATTGCCGGTGTTCATGGCGGATATGGCAATACCATTGTCATCAAGCACACCGCAAAATTCAAATCACTTTATGGCCATATGAGCCGTTTTGCCCAAGGCATCCGACCTGGAGTGCGCGTAAACCAAGGCCAAGTTATTGGTTACGTAGGATCGACGGGCCGTTCCACTGGTCCACATTTGCATTATGAAGTGCGCATCAATGATCGCCCCACCAATCCAATGGCCATTCGTGCTACAGGCGGCAGGCAATTGGCAGGCAAAGACTTGCTCAACTTCCGTACCAATAAAGTAAAAATATTGGCTTTGATGCAAGATGCTCCTTCTGCCGCGCAAGTAGCGCAAGCCAATCCTTAAATTGAGGTGCGTGATTCATGAGTTTGACTTTATTTGATTCTCGTTATATTCTTAAAAATATAACGAAAGAAATCTTATGAAAATTCTAAATTTGTTTCTTGCTGCAACCGCTATTGTCGCCAGCACCTGTTTAGCGCGTGCCGAAAGCCTAAATGTTTTCGCCGCCGCCAGTATGAAAACGG
>JANPGD010000192.1:0-8907 GCA_031423845.1 Hyphomicrobiales bacterium
GCGCTCAAGCTCAATCCCAATGAGGCTCTTCCAGAGTCATTGTAACTGCCGCTCAAAGTCGGGCCACGCAGTGTCGTTGCTTCAATGGCCGAGGATTCTTTTAAGTGCTCACACCAGTCTGACTTTGGATTATCCTCTACATAGGCAACTGTTTTAATATCGCCAGCAGGTTCAATGCTTGGTCTTAGTTTTGGTGGTGCTTTCGATGTGCTCGCTGTAGTGATCGGCGACAGATGATCTAAATTTAATTTAGATAGGAAATCACCATCCGATGACAATAATCCAGAACCCGTCGAACATCCAGCCATGCCGGCCAAACTGGCCAACACCAACAATGTAGCCTTGCGACTAGAAGAAGAATGGGGGGCGTTGGGCATGGATTATCTCATGTGTTGCAGCTTGAGTATCAGTGAGGTTGGCTTCTACAAAGAAGCCACGAATGGGTTTGCCGAAGAAGGGATGAACGCTGTTGATTTCACCGGGCAATATTTGCCCTACAGTGCCTGCCTTCCAGCAGTAAACCATCGTAAATTTGCAGGTATAAAGGCTGGAACCGACCTTAAACTGGGTGGCATTGGCATAAGGCACAAACAACACGTCGACGCGTTGTGATGACGCACGGCCGAGAGTGGAAGATGCAAAATTCACAATTTGGTTTTCAAGAACAGATTTGCTGTTCAGCATCGTTTCTTTGGTTTTTATCGAAACATCAATTTGAGCTTTTGCAGAGTCAAATGCCGCGCGCGCATCCAATGCTTGTTTTGTGAGCAGCAGCAAATCGGCCGATGCGGCCGTAATTGAACTGATCGGGCCTTTTTGTTGCAATTGCGCCTTAAGCGAATGCAACATAAAAACTTGTGTTTGCAACTGCGCCTTATCATTCGCCAAACTTTCAAGAGTCGTTTCAAGGCCTGCCAAACGCTGGCCTGTTTCTAACAACCCAAGTGTGTTTGATGTGTACGCCTTACGATCGATCAAACGCTTCTTGTATAGACCAGCCAATTCATCACTCAAGCCGCCAGACCGCAGTTGCTTCTCAAATGTGCGCTTTATTTTTTGTGTGCGTGCAATATTTTGATTGATCATTGTCAATTGTCGCACGCGTGATACAATTTCTTTGGCGACAGTATCTGTTGCATAATTGACGAGAATGAGCGCTTCGTCCTGAACCCGAGTCGCCTCTTCGAGCTGTTGGTCGGTTTCAGACATGCGTTGGCTAATGAGATTGAGGGCGAGGCGCGCATCACCAATTTCTTTCTGGACTTTATCAACCAGAATATTGCCGGCGGTCAGCGTTTGCGGGGCAGCCCAGCCTGAAGACGTAAGAAAAAACCCGATCATAAAACCATAAAATGTAAATGATACAAACAATACGCCGAGCATCACAAACGCAAGGCGCTTGTAGGCTGTTGAAACCAACTGCATGCCGAAATTGGAGACTAGAACCAACAGAGATTTGTGACGTGGAGCTACTATTTCGTTAGGTTTAATATTTTCTTCCGCAAGTTTAATTTTGTCGTGGCGGATCTTTGCTGCATCAAGACCGAGGGTGCGGGCAAGTTGGCTGGCGCGCACAGGTGCAGTGAGAACGCGAGCAACGCCAGGCACTTTGAGATAGGCGCTGACATCGGAAAGCAAGCTTACCACCACGAGCTTAACAGAATAGCCCAGAGTGCTGAAAAGAGGCAAAATCAGTTTCGACGCAAGACTTTCATCTCGTTGATCTATAATAATAATATCAACTCTATACTGTCTTGCAAAAGCAAGCGCCGCGCTCACTTCTTGAACATAATCAATGCAAATGGTGCCAATATGCGGCGAAACCAGATCGCAAATTTCATCTGCGTTCTGGCCCAAATATAATACTCTGGGATTGATCTTTGGCGCTGGTGGGGCCGAGAGTTTCGGCACGATTTTGACCATCAGCCACCACCTGCTTTGGCAGCAATTGCAGATTTGGTAATTTTCTTGGGCGCTGCACCGCGCGTTTCCCAAGAGGTCGTGCCCAATGTAACAATTGCCAGCGGCGTGAGGCACACGTACATGACAGGAAACACAAAGGCCATGGCAAGAAACCATATGCCATTGGTGCGACCCTCTTCCGGCAGCTTGTGTTTGTTGAACTCATAGGCAATTGCGAAAACTGAAACGAGCAGAGCGTGAAGGATCATTGGCATCACAAAGCCAAGGCGCACAATGTGCACCACCAATGTGATTGGATAAAACAACAGCAACAATTGCATCGAGCAATAGTGAACTAAAACCACAGGATGAAACCGCGAAAGAAAAGGCATCGCGGTCAAAAAATCAACAATGTTGGAACGACGCCACCGCAATTGCTGGCTGATATATCCCGCCATATTGGGCGGTGCTTTTGTAAAACAACGCGCATGAAAACACAGCCGCGTTTTATATCCCCGTTCAACCAATTTCCGCGTGAGAAACCGATCCTCACCATACTTCACTTCGTCGCCCAAGAATGTGCGGCGCTCAACATCATGGTCCACCGCGATCAATGCGGAACGACGATAAAGTGTGAGACAGCCGGAAAGGCACATCACATGGCTGAAGGCGTTTTCTAAATTTTTAAGGAAGTGGTAACCAATCCAATACTTCACCGTTTGCATTCGGGTGAGCCAAGTTTCATCGGCATTGACCACAAATACGCAACCGCCAACGCCATCAGCGCCCGTGGTGTACATATGGCGCACCAAAACGCGCACCACATTCTTATCCACAATCACATCAGAATCGACCGACATGATGAGATCAGTGTGGGTGACTAACACGGCATTTTTAATACCAATACGCTTGCCAACATTTTTGGCATTGCGCAGAACCTTCATCCAAGGATAGGTTTCAGCAATCTGCAAAAGATAATCATATGTCCCGTCCGTCGAGCAATCATCGACGAAAACAACCTTTAATTTCTCACGTGGATAGTCGAGCGCGTCGAAAGCTGCAGCTGTTCGCAGGATCGTCTCGCCCTCGTTGTAAACTGGAACAATAATCGCAACTGTCGGCCAAATGGGTGGATCAATATCATAATTTTCGAGCGTGCGGCCATCGGCCAAGCGGAGCACGCTGCCGAAAAGATAGCGATTGGTGAAAACAACCATCACCAGAATCGCAAATGTCCACTCAAGATAAGATAACGCTAACATACTCACACACACGCAACTGACTGCACCCCAGTCCAACCTTGAGTGTTAGCGGTCAATAATTTCACTGTGGTTAATTATGTGGAGTTTTGGCAGCTAAATTCACTTTGTCTTGGCAAGGAACGCTTAACCTTTCCAGCCGATTAACCACGCCGCTTTACGCCTTTTGCATAGTTTTTTGTGCCTAATGACCCCACAAACATGCCCTGGGGAGGGACAAAATATGAAAACCAATACGGCAACAGCCGAGCAACTGAACGTGGGCGCATCGTCCACATCTTCAAACATTCGCCTCATCAGCGAGCAACCTTGTGACTTTCCATTAGCAGCCACAGCCCGTGTGGCTGTGATTGGACTTGGGTATGTGGGACTTCCATTAACGCTCGGATTTGCCAAAGGCTCACGCGCCATCGGTTTTGACATCAACGTCGGCAAAGTGGCTGAGTTGAACAACGGCCAAGACTTCACTGGTGAAGTGACCAGCACAGAATTGAAAGAAGCCAACGCTGAATTCACAACTGACGCAGCGACTTTGAAAGACGCAGACGTCATCATCGTTTGTGTGCCAACACCAGTGAGCAGTCATAACCGACCGGACTACAGCCCTCTTCTCGCTGCCTCACGCACCATTGGAAAATATTTGAAACGTGGTGCCGTTGTGGTTTTTGAAAGCACGGTTGATCCGGGCACAACGGAAGACCGTTGCTTGCCCATTATCGAAGCCGTATCCGGAATGAAGGTTGGCATTGATTTTAATTTGGGTTATTCGCCAGAGCGCATCAACCCTGCGGACCCCACACGCAAACTGGCTGACATTAAGAAAATTGTGTCTGGATCAACTCCAGCCTGTGCCGACTTCATGGAGGCACTTTACACTCGCGTGATTAAAGCCGGTCTTTACAAAGCCACGTCTATTCGCGTCGCCGAGGCGGCCAAGATTTTGGAAAACACCCAGCGCGATGTGAACATTGCACTGATGAACCAAATGATGATGCTGTTCGACAAAATGGGAATTCGCTCAACAGACGTGATCGCCGCCGCAAGTTCCAAGTGGAACTTTCATCACTATCGTCCGGGTTTGGTGGGCGGTCATTGCATCGCCGTTGATCCCTATTATCTCGTTGATGCTGGTCGTCGTCACGGCCTAGCGATGGAACTTGTTGCAGCCGCACGCGCAGTCAACGAACAAACACCATTGTTCCTCGTTGAAAAAATTGAAGAACTAATGACGCATCGTCGTGGCGGTCTTAACAAAGCAAAAGTGTTGGTGTTAGGCCGCAGCTTCAAAGAAGATTGCCCCGATACACGTAACTCCAAGGCTTTCCCAATGATGGATGCTTTGTGGAACCGCGGCGCTGATGTTTATAATTTCGATCCGGTGGCCTTTGACGATCACTTTGAGGGTGGCCGTGGCTCCATCAATATTGAAGACCCCGCCCAACACGGCCCTTACGATGCAATCGTGATTACTCTCGCGCACAACGTTTTCCGCCAACAATTCGATACAGCAACTCTCGCGGCATTGGCACATAAGAACGCACCGCTCATTGATATGCGCGGAAATTTCGAAAGTGAAGAAAGCAAGGATTGCTTTAACTACTGGCGTCCGTAAAATACAGTCGATTGAGAAATAAAAAAGCGACGTAGTTTTTACGCCGCTTTTTTTATGAATAGAATTCTAAAAACTAATTCAAGAGTACAACTGTAGAACTCGCATGAAGCCCCGCTGGCACTGGCACCAATGTAGAACCATAATCAGTATTCAAAATCAGACTTGGGCCTTGTTGTACAATTAAACGATTGGCTATAATTGCCGTATAAGCGGAGTTTTGACCGACATTTGCGTTTGGATCAACCAGCAGAATACCCTTCGGTAGATAAATTGTGCCCGTCAAGTTATAGGCGTTGCTTGCGTTGATATTGTGGATGCGCAAGGATGTCGAAGCCGGGTCTTCGAAAAATAGCAGACCTGCCATTGCTCCTGTCTCAGCGCCGCTTAGATTAATTGTCGCGTTATGGGTAAAGGTAATGAGAGACTTCATCCCGGTGAGGTAAAAAACGGTGTTCTTGCCATTGACAGTCGCTGAGTTCGAAACCTTGAAGAGGCCGTCTTTAATGATGTATTCGCCCGGTGAGAAATTAACTGTCGCATCGCCTGACACTTCAATACCGCCACAATAGGTGCCTGGACTTAGAGCTACAGTTCCAGTCGATACTTTTATATCGGTCGATGTACAGCCAAAGAAACCTGGTTTTGGAACCGCCGAAAGTGGATTTGCCAACACCGGACAGTCCAACTGAACTTGCGTAGTGCCCCCTGCTCCTTTGCCAAATACACCACCCGCTGAGCAAACAAGTGCGGCGTCAACTGTAGAAGCACCGCCTAAATAGACGCTAAATTTATCAAGAGAGTTTGAATAGATAGCACAACCAGTGGCTGTGATGTGGGCATTGTGATCCATAGAAAAACTGAATGGTCCACTGGATAGCGTGAGCACGCAAACTTTCGCCTCTCCCGCCATGCTTCCTGTAGCACTGACAACGATAGGCGTAATGTCGGCACCCAAGAAATGTGCGAAAAATGGAGTCCAATCTTCGGTCACTCCAACTTTCACATTTCCTTTGGCCCGGTCAACCGTTACAGTGCCTTTAGCCGCATCATCTTTACCACGTAACTCTTCCACTAAGAATGACAGCGCGGCAGATTGAATATTTGAATCTTGAGAACCTGCTATGGCAAGTTGTTTGGCTCCCGCCAAAGCCGAAGCGTCGGCGGCGGCTTGTAAACTCGACTGCTTCATTGAGAAAGTTGTAAAATCGATTGCAATGCCAGCTGTGCCCAAGAGCACAGGAAGGACCAATGAAAACATCACGACAGTGCTGCCTATTGAATCCTTTTTAAAATTCTTGGTAGGCACCGAACAGAAATTTAGGGCTCGAACCTTAATCTTATTTAGCATTACAAATTGCCTTACCACGTCCGTTTATGAAATCGACTAACCAGTCATGTAACCCGTCGTAACCTAAAATTTGATTTCAGACTTATTTAAACTTATGCAGAAAATCCATTCTAAGTGGTTAATATATGGTTTTTGGCAATATTATTTCGTTTACCCTCAATATTCAAAAGACCTTAATTCTGTTGGAGTAAGGCTGCGGCGAGGGAACCTATCAATGCAACTTCGCAGAACTGAAAAATCGAACATCGGTCATAAGATAGCAACGCTGGTTGCTCTATCGGTCTTTGCTGCGATGATAATTTTGGCAACAATACTTTCTATGATTCAGGTGCAGGAGACCATTAAGTCAAAGCGTGCCAGTTTAGAAGCCACAGCATTTGTTTTTGCCTCAGCAATTGCTGATCATGTTGAAGCCCGCGACCGTGGAGAAATTCACCGTGTTTTAAGATCGGTTGCGCGCGTTCCCGCAGTGCTAAATGCCGCGGCCTTAGATAACAAGGGCGTTATGATTGCTCAAATGGGAAGCGTAACTTTCCTTGAAAGCGACATCATCGACAGCCACCCTGGATTTTTTGCGATGCTGACAAAAGGCATTTTGCCGATTAGTGTCGACATCAAGCGCGGCGGCCAGATAGCCGGAAGCCTTATTCTACTGGCAGATATTTCCGATGTCCGGATTCATTTGTTTTGGAACCTCTTCACAACAATCGTCGCTGCGGCAATCGCATCGGGACTCGCCGTACCGATCTCAAGGCCCCTCCAACGCAAAGTTACAGCGCCTCTCGTCGACCTCACAAAATCGATTACAAGAGTGCGTGAAACTCGAAATTTTGAGACAGCGGATATTACGGGGGCCGAGGGTGAAACAAAATTATTGGTTGAATCATTCAACGGCATGATCGTCGATATCCGAACACGCGACCTCGCCATGCAAAAATTGGCTTACTTTGATCCCCTTACAGGCTTGCCCAATCGCGTCCACTTTCAAAAAATAGTTGAGGACCTTTTTAGGGATAATCAGGCCACCCAAACCGCCGTTTTGTTTATTGCCGATATCGATAATTTCCACGCCATAAATGATGCGATGGGTCACAGTATTGGCGATGCCTTGTTGATGAATATCGCGGCGCTGTTCAAAGATGAGGCTGGTGTAAATGCGCAGGTGGCAAGATTGGGCGGCGATGAATTTGCCATCTGCGTTCCCAACGTTTCAACTATTGCAGAGGCAGAAATTGCGTTAGCGAGATTTATTGCAACACTATACCATCCTATTAAGATACTCGGTCAGGAACTTCACCTCACTGCAGCAATTGGTGCAGTGGTGGTGCCTTTGCAAGCCACCAGTTCTGATGAAGTGCAACGCCATTTAAATCTCGCTCTCCACGAAGCCAAACAATTGGGTGCTGGCCGCGTTTGCTTTTTCAAACAAGAACTCGCAGACAACATTAAGTTTGAGGCAGAAATTGCGCAAGGACTAAGAGTTGCGCTCAATAGCAATGAACTTGAAGTGCACTATCAACCTGTTGTCGATTTAAAATCCGGATTTGTCACCGGATTTGAAGCTCTCGCTCGTTGGAACCATCCGTTAAAAGGCTACATTCCTCCCTCTAAATTCATTCCGATAGCAGAAAAATCTGGCATCATTTCCGATCTTGGTGATTGGATTCTGGATGAAAGTTGCAAGCAAGCAAAGGCCTGGCTGGATGCGGGCCACGAACCCCGCAGTGTCGCTGTCAACATTTCTGCCGCCCAAATCATACAGTCTGGATTTTTAGAAAAAGTTCGCCATGCTTTAGTTGAATCCGGCTTGCCAGCAGAGCTCCTTTGCCTTGAACTCACCGAAAGTCTGTTTGTTGGGAAATCGCGCAACACAGTTGAAAAAATGTTGGTGGAGTTAAAGTTGCTCGGCGTGCGCACCGCGCTTGACGATTTTGGAACAGGCTATTCTTCGCTTTCTTATCTGGAAAGCTTGCCCTTCGATAAGCTGAAGATTGATCGTGCCTTTGTCAGTGGCATGCAAGGCGGGCAAAAAAACTTAAACTTGATGCGCGGCATCATCAATCTCGCCCACGCGTTGGGGATGAGTGTTGTTGCTGAAGGCGCAGAGACCTTTGAGGAAGTCAATTTGCTTCGCAGTCTCAATGCCGATACCGTTCAGGGATTTTTTTATGCAAAGCCTGCCCCCGCGGCTGTGGCTTTAGAGATTGCAAATCAAATTGATTTGCAATCAAGCTCGAAAAAAGTCGCTTCTTTAGTTTAGTCATTGGTGGGCCCACCAGGACTCGAACCTGGAACCAGACGGTTATGAGCCGTCGGCTCTAACCATGGAGCTATAGGCCCGCCGTGACGAAAGCTGGCTACAACATTTTTTAGAACTATGCTAGAAGCTTTAGATGAAAAACAAATCAATGAACCCAGAAGCTGCTGTTGAGCAGCTTATCATCCTTCACAAAGCCGCATCGGCCGCTTTGCGTGAAGCCCTTGAAATCTATTTCACCAAGCGCGTTGCCCCCACGCCAGCACAAAAGGCACAGTTCTGTTATCCAGAATTGCGAGTCACATACATGGCTAACGGCCTACAGCCTTCCATCATGCGGGCCTATGCAAAGTTTCAAGGCCCTGGAATCTATACAACCACAATCACCCAGCCTGCTCATTTCAAGCGTTATCTGGTCTCGCAACTCACCCATCTGATGAATGATTATGGTGCCACAATTGAAGTGAGCAATTCCACGCAACTCATCCCCTACCCCTATGTGCTGGACAAGGGCAACGACCTTGGTAAA
>JANPGD010000193.1:0-17506 GCA_031423845.1 Hyphomicrobiales bacterium
TTGCCAGCACCACCATCAATGCTGTTCGAGTTGACATCACCTGTCAAAACGTCATCGAAATTCGAGCCAACAAGATTTTCAATGCCTGTCAGTGTGTCGCCTTGAGCGTCGCCGCCTGCACCAACACCCGTTGTCAGATTAACGGTTACACCAGCAGTTGAGCCTGAGTAATCAGCAGTATCAATGCCATCGCCACCGCTGAGTTTATCAGCACCAGCACCACCAACAAGTGTGTCGTCGCCCAAACCACCAATGAGCGTGTTGGCGCCAGCATCGCCATTGAGAGCATCGTTAAAATTTGAGCCTGTAAGATTTTCAATTGAGGTGAGCGTGTCACCTTGCGCCGTGCCGCCCGTGCCAGTACCTGTCACCAAGCTCACAACCACCGCAACAGTCGAGGTCGAATAGTCAGCAGTATCAACACCTGCACCACCAATGAGTTTATCGGCAGCAGCGGCACCAATTAAAGTATCATTGCCAGCACCACCATCAATGCTGTTCGAGTTGGCATCACCTGTCAAAACGTCATCGAAATTCGAGCCAACAAGATTTTCAATGCCTATCAGTGTGTCGCCTTGAGCATCGCCGCCTGCACCAACACCCGTTGTCAGATTGACATTTACACCGGCAGTTGAGCTTGAATAATCAGCGGTATCTGTGCCCGCACCACCAATGAGTTTGTCTGCGCCAGCGCCGCCTGAGAGTTTATCGTCGCCGTCGCCACCATCAAGAGTATCAGTGCCGTCGTCGCCTTGAACGACATCATTGCCTGTTTCGCCATAAAGCGTGTCATTGCCGATACCACCCGAGATAAAATCATCACCGCCACCAGTCCAAACCGTGTCATTGCCAGCTTCGCCATAAACTGTATCGACCACCGATTTTGCAAAGACATTGTCAAAAATATCGTCGCCAGCACCGAGATTATAGGTAACGGCAGTATCGCTGCCACCAATGCGATCAGCAAAAGCTGAGCCAACAACAACTTCAAAACCAGAATATGTGTCACCTTGGGCTTCACCAGAATAACCGCCTGCGGCCGTGTTGCCATTCGAACCGCCAACTCCGGAGCTATCGGTCGCTTGCAAACTCAACACAACACCAGCACCAGCATTCGCGTAGCTCAGAGTGTCTTTTCCATCGCCACCGATCAACGTGTCAGAACCTGCACCGCCTGATATCACATCATCGCCAGCACCGCCGTTGATGTTGTTGGAACCGGCAGCACCCGTGAGGATGTCGTTATATTGGGAGCCAATAAGGTTTTCGATGTTCGTTAATGTATCACCTTGGGCGTCACCACCGCTGCCAAGACCTGTTAACAAACTAACATTAACTGCGGCCGATGATGTCGAATAATTTGCAGTATCGGTTCCAGGACCGCCATTGAGCTTGTCCGCACCGGCACCCCCATCAAGCGTGTCATTGCCATTGCCACCATCAATAACATCGTCACCAGCAAGTCCAATTAATACATCATCAAACGCGCTGCCGTTTATAGTATCACCGGTATTCGTTCCGGTCACGGTTCCGCCAAATAATGGAGCATTCAATACAGACATAAGACAAATCCCAATTAGAGTTGTCTCAGGTTGTAGTTGGTTGATCTCGAAAAATGCCTTACCAAGCTAGGTTAAACTTTACTGAATTCCAATTTGGAAAGCAGTGTCGTTAACATCGCGAAAATAAGTTTGGTTAATCCTTAGACGGCAGGAACTGTTTTTGATTGAGCCAAAACAATCACGGTATTTTCAGTTTCCATTTCCATTTTAATTTCAAGTCCAGCAGCTTCCGCCAACATACGGGCATAATAGGGCTGAACCAGTCTCGCATCGAGTGTGAGCAAATCTGCGGTGCCAGCAAGAGCCGCAGCCATTGCTTCATTAATCTTGGCACGTTCGCCTTGCGCTCTTACAGTCAAAACTTGTCCGTCAGCTGTTACTGTCACAACGCCACCACGTGGAATGCCAGCCAAAGCAATCAGCAACATATTAAGAATGAGCTTCACTTCTTGCTTGGGACGATTTTCACGTGGTGCCAACCATTCAAGCTTAACTTTTTCTTCACCCACAAAGGCTCGCGCCACTTCACCAGCTTCACTCATATCAATTTGAGCACCCGCCGAACCCGCCGCGCCAAAAGCGATCCGACAAAACTTAAGTTTAGCAGTGGCCGTCTTTGCAGATGAGCGCACCATATCGAGGGCTGTGGCGCGAAGCTCTGCATCGGTGTCGGGATCATCCATCAATTCCAAGCCGTTGGCGATGGCACCCACTGGCGAAATCACGTCGTGGCACACCCGCGAACACAAAAGGGCAGCAAGATCAAGGTCAGAAAGGCGTAAAGCTGTCGTCATGGTAATTTTCCAAAGTGATTCGTGGGCCTAGCTATATCAAAAATGCAGAACATTTTCCGCATTGACGAGAAAGGCCTCGCCGGACCATAGATCACCACCATGAAGCCTTCTCCCACAGTTTATAAATTGCTGGACCTTGCGCAATCGGCGGCCACGGCAATCATGGCTATCTATGCCACCGAGTTTTCGACACGAACTAAAAGTGATCACTCGCCTGTCACTCAAGCTGATGAGAAAGCCGAAGCCATTATTTTGGCGGGTCTTAAGCTTTTTTGGCCAAATATTCCGGTGATTGCCGAAGAGGCCGCCGCAGCAGGACATGTGCCTGCATTTGAAAGCCAGTTTTTTCTTGTTGATCCGCTGGACGGAACCAAGGAATTTGTTTCACGCAACGGCGAGTTCACAGTGAACATTGCACTCATCGAAAATGGTAATCCCATTCTCGGCGTCGTCTATGCCCCAGCAATCGATCTCATCTACTGGGGTGAAGCAGGAATTGGCAGTGCCAAGGCAAAGTTGAAACCGGAAGACGACCTAAGTGCCGCCAATTGGCAGAAAATACAAACACGCGCACAGCCACTTGAAGGTGCGACTGTTTTGGCCAGCCGATCGCACCGTGACGCGGAAACCGATGCTTATCTTTCCACGTTAAAAGTACACCAGCTTATTGGAGCGGGATCATCCCTCAAGTTTTGTACCATAGCTGCGGGAGAGGCTGATCTTTACCCTCGTTTTGGCCGTACCATGGAATGGGACACGGCTGCAGGACACGCAGTTTTGACGGCAGCAGGTGGAAAAGTAGCCTTAGTCGATGGTTCTCCCCTGTTCTATGGCAAGCGTGAGCGGAGTTTCGATAATCCGGCCTTTATCGCGTCAGCTCAATAAATTCTTAGTTTGTTAACCAAGCCGAAAGCTGAAGCGCGTTAAAACACAGCTTGGACGGATTTTGGCCGCGCTTGCGCCCCTTTGTGGCGCCATGCAGGCTTTAGTAATGAATTGAGGATGCCACCATGATGAAAACCCGCTTGAGCATTTGGGCATTAACCGCTGCCCTCGGTCTCGCCACTTTGGCCACATCGGTCACAGCGCAAACAACCAATAGCGTTTCGCGTCCCCAAACACGCGACACTTATACAGCCGAAGAAATTTCGGCCACTGGCCATCAATTCTTTGGAAAGACCACACGCGGCCTTGCTGAAGCACTGGAATATGTATTCCGCAAAGAGGGTGAACCCACCGCTTATATTGTGGGCGAAGAAGGATCCGGCGCATTTGTAGGTGGGTTGCGCTATGGCGAAGGAACCATTTATTATAAGAGTGGCATTAAAAAGCATATTTTTTGGCAAGGCCCATCAGTCGGCTTTGATTTCGGCGGCAATGGCTCGCGCAATTTGACTTTGGTTTATAACTCGCAGTCACCTGAAGATTTATACAGCAGGTTTGCAGGCGTCGAAGGTACGGCCTATTTGGTGGGTGGTCTGGGCGTGAACTTTCAAAAGAAAGATGACATCATCTTAGCTCCCATTCGCACCGGCGTTGGCGCGCGCTTGGGCGCAAATATTGGCTATTTGAAATATTCCCGCAAGCCAACTTGGAATCCATTCTAAAAAATAATTCAATTTCGCCTGTTTTAACCATCGCGCAAATCTTAAATTCGCGATAATCTCCAGCCATATGCGATTGGTATAACCCTTGCTTAGAAAAGCGTGAAGGTTAACAGTTTGTAAATGCGGGGGTTATTATGTCTCAAACTGAGACTCTAATGTTAATTGCGTTGGGTTTTGTTCTCGCATTCGTTGTCGTGCTGTTATTCGGCCGTGGCGTGTGGAACATGGCGATGCGCTTGGGTGCCAGGCGCCAAGCAAAACAAATTCCCGTGGCAATGCTCGAACTACAAGCAGACCGTGATCGCCTGCGTGCCGACCACGCCATGATGAGCCGTAAATTAGAACTGCGCTTAGAAGATATAAAAACCCGGATGACCGAGCAAATGGCTGAAGTTTCGCGGCACCGCAATCGCGTGCAGTCCATGATGGCCGATCTTGAACGCCGTGACGAAACCATAAAAATCCGGGATCGCGAAGTGGCCGCTCTGAACGCCCAACTCGAAGTGAGCAAAGCTGACCTCGCGGCCTGCTATAACTCAATTGAAAAGATGACGGGTGAAAGCACGAACAAAGAATCCCAAATCTCAAAACAAGCAACTTTGATTGCCCAAATATCAAATAGCTTGCGCGAGAAGAATAGCATGGTGAGCAATCTCGGGCACGAACTCCAAACCGCATTGCGCGTTGCAGAAACAACAACCCCGGCAGTGGCTGGCTCTCCCGCTTCAGAAAACCGCTTAATGCAGCGCGTCGCCGAGCTCACATCCATATCGTCTCAAATGTCGAGCCAACACGAAAGCAATGACTTTGTGCCCAAGCTGCAGATCAACGAATTTAATGTGCAGCCGGCCATGGAATCTCGCAGCCGGCACGCCAGTCTCGATCAACAATTGGCTGATACCGAACGCGAATCTGCTGCGATGGCTGAACAACTGAAAGCTCTGGATGCGATGATGGCTCCTGCAATCAAGCCTGAACCAGAGCCTGCAAAAAGATCAGGTGCCATGGCCAATGTGATTTCGTTGGCGCAGCGAATAAGAGCGCTACAAAAAATCAACGAATAACTGAATTTAATTCGCTTGCCGCGCCGTTTTCACTCAGCCGCGACAGAAAAGCCGACACTATCATTGATGAGTTTTTGCACTTCGGGTCGGCAAGACCCGCAGCCCATGCCAGCGCCAGTATTTTCACAGACCGTTTGGAGAGTGGCGCCTGCAAAGCTTTTTGCAAAATTCAGGATTTGATTACGTCCAACGCTATTACACGCACAAACGATGGGGCCAATATCCGCTTGTCCAATTGCAGGCTTACCGGCCAAAACTTGAACCGGATTGACTTCAGCTCCTAAGAGTTGTTGCAACCAATGGCGGTTCACCTCAACGGGGTTTGAGCTTGCAAAAAAAGCAAACTCCAAAAGATTGTTTTTAAACGACACGCAGCGAAATTGAGTCTTGTCAGTTGAAACCATGGACGAAAGATTTTCGTCGTCAACAAACTGCGAAATAAATACACTCCAATCGTCGGGTATTTTCAAATCCGCACATTCAAAAGCCGATCCCACATGCAGCGGCCTCAGCGCCCAATAATCCGTAGCGGGTTTCAATTTCCCCACCGAGATTCCAAATCCATACCAAGCGGCTTCAAATCGCGCCAGCTTGACCCCAGCGGATTTCAAAGCTGGTTGTCCACTCACTGGGTCCACAATTGAAATGGTACTTAAATTGACTTTAGCATGCGATGCAAAAGCTCCACTCCAATGCATGGCTTGAAACACTTGGTTATTTGAAATGGATGGGGTGACCAACACGCGAACGACGGATTGTCCATTTTCTCCAGTAACTCTGACCAGTTCAGCATCCTGCAGGCCAACCTGCTTCGCATCCTGTGGTGAAATTTCGAGATAGGGTTCTGCCCGGTGGTTAAATAGCTTTGGCACTAGACCCGTGCGCGTCATGGTGTGCCACTGATCTCGAATGCGGCCCGTGTTGAGCGTGAAGTAGTTATCAGCACTTTGCTGTTTATTAAAAGTCGTCGCTACAAAATTGGCCTTACCGCTTTCCGTTGCAAATCGACCGTCTGCAAAGGGGCGTTCACTACCCCATTGTGCAGGCAACAGGGTTTCGTATTCTGCATCGTTATAATGAGAAAGATTGAGGGGACGTTTTTCACGGTCCAGCACCTGCGTTAGGGCGACATGCTCCGCAAAAATTTCAGCGGGAGTATCAAAATTAAAGCCCGCAAATCCCATCGCCTTTGCCACATCACAAAGGATGCGCCAATCGGCACGGGCATTGCCTACAGGTTTTACAAATTGACGCTGGCGTGAAATTCGTCGTTCTGAATTTGTGACTGTGCCATCTTTCTCACCCCAACCCATCGCAGGCAGAAGCACATCTGCAAAACCAACTGTCTCAGTGTTGCCAGTCACATCAGAAACAACCACGAATGGGCAAGTCCTCAGGGCTTCCTCAACCAGAGATGAGCTCGGTAAACTCACAACAGGATTGGTGGCGATGATCCACAGTGCTTTGATTTTTCCAGCATGCACCGCTTCAAATAAATCGACCGCTTTAAGCCCCGATTTTTGCGCAATGTTGGGTGATTGCCAGAACTCTTGCACAGCCAATCGATGTGATGGATTCTCAAGGGCCATATGCGCGGCCAGCATATTGGCCAGCCCACCCACTTCGCGCCCACCCATGGCATTGGGTTGGCCGGTGATGGAAAATGGTCCTGCACCTTGCTTGCCAATGCGACCTGTGAGCAAATGACAATTGATGATGGCATTCACTTTATCTGTGCCATCCACCGCTTGATTGACGCCCATCGAAAAGGCCGTGACAGTTTTGGGGTGAGTTGCAAACAGATCGTAAAATTTTTTCAATTCTTGTTTGGTAAGCCCGGTCGCTTCCGAAACATTAACGTCACCCACGGCAAGCAATGCATCGCTCAAACCTTGCGTGCTCGCAAAGACAAACTGTGAATCAATTTCGCCACGTTGATAAAGGTCGCGCAGCAAGCCGTTGAATAAAGCCACATCACTTCCCGGCGCAATTTGCAAAAATAGATCTGCATCAATTGCACTTGCGGTTTTACGAGGATCAATCACCACCAATTTAGTACCACGCTGTTCACGTGCGGCCTGCAAGCGCTGAAATAAAATCGGATGGCACCATGCGAGATTAGAGCCGACGAGAACCACAAGATCAGCCTGCTCTAAGTCCGTGTAATTGCACGGTACCACATCAGCCCCAAAGGCGCGCTTGTGGCCCGCAACCGCTGAGGCCATGCACAATCTGGAATTGGTATCGATATTGGCTGAACCGATGAAACCCTTCATTAGTTTATTGGCCACGTAATAATCTTCAGTCAGCATTTGGCCAGAGACATAGAAGGCCACTGAGTCCGCTCCATGCTCAGCAACTGCGTCCGAAAATTTTTGAGCAACTAAGGAAGTGGCTTCATCCCATGATGCTTCTGCGCCAGCAATCATGGGCCTGAGCAAACGCTGCTCGTGGCCCAAAGTTTCACCAAGCGTGAGACCCTTGGAACAGAGCTTGCCAAAATTTGCAGGATGATCAGGATCGCCAGAGATCGTCACGACACCGGAGGCGTCGCGCTTGGCCAACACGCCACAACCCACCCCACAATAGGGGCATGTGGTGCGCGTGATCGTTTCAGTTGTCATGCAACGTGACGCCGCAAGGCCGCAGCCTCTATCATCACAACGTTGTTTTCAACTTTCACCCTCACTTTGCGCGCACAGCCTTGATCAGGGCCTTTCACCTCACCCGTCTCAAGTCCAATCACCCAATTGTGCAAGGGACATGTCACAGAATGACCATGCACAATACCTTGGCTTAAGGGTCCACCTTTATGTGGGCATTTATCCCACAACGCAAAAATACGATCGTCGGCGGCTTTAAAAATTGCGATGTCACCTTGGTCGGTAGTGACCACGCGGGAACCACGCAAAGGCACATTGTCGACGGTGCCAATTTCAATCCAGTCACTCATTTTATTCTGCCGCCATTAATTTTGAGAAAGACTGCATCGCTTCAAATTCATGCGCGTCCTTGCCATTCACACGCTCTTCCCATGGATCCACTTGCAGGAACGTTTGTGCGAATTGAAAGCGACTAAAATATTCAGTCCGCCGCGGCTTATCAGCCACGATCTTTTCGCGAATTGAATCTAACCCAACACGCTTAGCCCATTTGTAGATGCGCTCTAAATAATGCCCTTGCTCACGATATAATTGCGTGAGTGCGGCAATCACTTCAACGGCTTCATCTTCGCTATCAACATGGCACAAAAGTTCTGTGCCTTTAATGTCGAGGCCTGCAGCGCCGGCAAAATGAATGTCGTAACCAGAATCAACACAGATCACGCCAATGTCTTTGCACGTGGCTTCAGAACAATTACGCGGGCAACCAGAAACAGCCAGTTTCACTTTGGCAGGTGTCCACGAACCCCACATAAATTTTTCTAGTCGAATGCCAAGACCCGTTGAATCTTGCGTACCAAAGCGACACCAATCACTGCCTACGCAAGTTTTAACCGTGCGCAATCCCTTTGCGTAAGCTGCACCAGACACCATGCCGGCGGCATTGAGATCAGCCCATACCGCAGGCAAATCTTCTTTCTTCACGCCAAGCAAATCGATGCGCTGACCACCCGTACATTTTACAGCCGGAATATTAAATTTATCGGCCACATCAGCGATAGCGCGAAGTTCTTTGGCCGATGTCATGCCACCCCACATGCGCGGAACAACAGAATAGGTTCCATCTTTTTGAATGTTGGCGTGAACGCGCTCATTGATGAAGCGCGATTGATTATCGTCCTCATACTCGCCCGGCCATTCTGCGATCATATAGTAGTTGAGTGCGGGCCTGCATTTGGCGCAGCCACAAGAGGTTTTCCATGCCAAGTCCTGCATTAATGCCGGAATTGACTTCAGTTGTTTTGCCACAATAAAGCGCCGCACATCGGCATGGCCCAAATCTGTGCAACCACACATGGGTTGCACGGCGTTGGGTTTGTATGAATCGCCGAGGGATATAACGAGCAGTTTTTCAACCAAGCCGGTGCAGGAACCACAGGAGGCTGAAGCCTTAGTGTGGGCACGCACTTCATCAATCGATGTTAGATTTTTTGCCGTGATGGCATCGGTGATTTTGCTTTTGCAAATGCCGTTGCAGCCGCAGATTTCTGCGTCAGGCGGTAAGGCTGCAACGGCCGCCATAGGGTCCAGGGGGGTTCCTCCTGCATAGGATTGGCCGAAGATCAGCATCTCACGATCAGCTGAAATATCTTCGCCCTTTCTCAGTTTGTCAAAGAACCATGCGCCATCGCTCGTTTCACCATAGAGCACGACACCGATGATGCGATTTTCCTTGATCACAATGCGTTTATAAATTCCGCGTGAGGCATCGCGCAACACAACTTCCTCGCGGTCTTTAGCCTCGGCAAAATCACCTGCGGAGAAAAGGTTGATCCCTGTGACTTTTAATTTTGTGGCTGTCACCGAGCCATTATAGGCAGCAGTTTCTTCCGCTAATGTCTTGGCAAGCACACCTGCCATTTCATAAAGCGGCGCTACCAAACCATAGACCATGCCTCGATGTTCGGCGCATTCACCTAACGCAAAAATATCCGCATCAGATGTATGCATCTGGTCATCGACAACAATGCCGCGATTGACCTCAAGTCCACTCTCCTTGCCGAGCGCGGTATTCGGACGAATACCGACGGCCATCACCACGATGTTGGCGGGGATCACAGTGCCATCGGCAAGTTCAACCCCTTCGACATGTTTTTCGCCAATGATCGCTTTGGTGTTGGCTCCGTTCAAAACTGTTATGCCGCGCTCTTCGACGGCCTTCTTGAGCAAGTGACCAGCAGCAGCATCAAGCTGGCGCTCCATCAATGTTGGCATGATGTGGATAACTGTCACTTTCATGCCCTGCTCGGCCAAACCAGCCGCAGCTTCAAGCCCGAGTAGACCACCGCCAATCACCACGGCGTTGCCACGGGACTTGGCTGCAATCATCATCGCTGTCACGTCATCAAGATCGCGATATGAAAGCACACCTGCAAGCGTGTTGCCCGGCACGGGAATGATGAATGGAACCGAGCCTGTTGCGACTACCAGCTTATCATAAGTCTCAACGATGCCAGTGTCAGATGTGACTGTTTTAGCATCACGATCAATCGATTTAATCTTGCAGCCCTTATAAAGAGTGATGTTATGCCTAATGTACCAACCATCGCCATGAATGACGATTTGTTCAAAAGTTTTTTCTCCCGACAAAACTGGTGAAAGCATAATGCGATCATAATTCACACGAGGTTCGGCATTAAAAATTGTCACGTCATAGACATCAGGCGCAAGCTCTAACAAGTGCTCCAGCATGCGTCCCGGGGCCATGCCATTTCCGATGATAACAAGTTTTTTCTTCATTATTTAAGCACCCATTCTGCGCACTTTATTTGTGCGACGCAGCAATATTCTAGTAATGCACTACGCAAGGGTTATGCCAAGTGTGATTGCTTTCGTAAAAAATATTTTAAATAATTGAAATAAATGACTAATATAGCATTCAATGTAAAATATTTTGAAAGGAAAAGCACACTAGAAACGCTCAAAACATGGGCAACATTCATCTGCATATGCAATATAATTAGGCATATTTACAATTGCTTAATATTAAGGCAATTATAAAATAATTAACAAAATCAATGCTTTAAATTAAAGTGCATTAGATTCTGAAACTGGCATAGATTTTGCGCTGCAACATGAATTGAAGGAGATCATTCATGTCAACACAGACCAATACCCGCTTCCCATTTTTCAGCCTCGCTCCGCGCATTCGCATTTTGCATTTCAGCTGGGTGGCTTTTTTCGTCACGTTCGTCGTGTGGTTCAATCATGCGCCGTTGATGGCAGCGATCCGCGATACATTTAATCTATCAAAACCCGAAATTGCAGCATTGCTGACGCTCAATGTGGCCCTCACTATCCCAGCGCGAATATTAGTTGGTGTATTTGTTGACAAGCTTGGCCCACGATTGATGTATTCAATTCTGCTTGCAGTCTCCGGTGTTATTTGTCTGGGCTTCGCATTTGCGCACAGCTTTGCAGAGCTTGCAATTTGGCGGTTTTTACTCGGCTTTGTTGGCGCAGGATTTGTGGTCGGCATACGCATTATCGGTGAGTGGTATCCGGCGCGCGAAACGGGTTTGGCGCAAGGGCTCTATGCAGGGCTTGGAAATTTTGGCTCAGCCGCTGCAGCCATCGCATTGCCTACTCTCGCGGCAACTTTTGGCGGACCAGAAGGCTGGCGTTGGGCTGTCGCTTGCACAGGCATCATGGCCATCGTTTATTCTGCCATTTACTACACTTTCGTAACGGACATGCCGAAAGGCTCAACTTATTTCAGCCCGAAAAAAATGGGCGCGATGGAAGTGAGCAGTGTGGGTGATTTCTATCTCTACTGCATCATGCAAGCGCCGATCGCAGCAACCTTGGCATTGTTGGCTTACAAGCTTGGTCCCGATGCGCTCAAGCTGCTTTCAGCAGCAACAGTGAACTTCATATATGTCGGCTTAGCCGCACTTTATGCAGCGCAGATTTATGATACATGGCGCATCAACAAAACCATTTTTACAAAACCCGTAGCACCTCTACAGCGCTATAAATTTCGCCAAGTTGCAGTTTTAGACTTCGTATATTTTATTACTTTCGGCTCTGAACTCGCAGTGGTGTCTGTTTTGCCGCTGTTGTTCAAAGATATGTTTGGACTTTCTTTGCCTGTTGCTGGTTTCTTGGGCGCAAGCTTTGGACTCACCACATTTTTTGCACGTCCCATCGGCGGCTATCTCAGTGACCGCTTTGGCCGCAGAAAAATATTGACAATATGCTTAGGGGGAACCGCACTTGGTTATTTTGCAATGAGCAACATGGGACCAGAAATAGGTGTTGTATTTTCCGTTATCGCAACATTCTTCTGCTCGCTTTTTGTCAACGCTGGCAATGGTGCCGTCTATGCAATGTTGCCCATGATCAAACGTCGTCTAACCGGACAGATCGCTGGCATGGTCGGTGCTTTCGGCAATGTGGGCGGAGTTATTTTTCTAACAATATTCGCAACCACAGACGCTCAAACTCTGTTCTTAGTCGCCGCCATTGGTTCAGGCTTAGCACTTGCCTTCACTTGGCTTTTCATTGAAGACCCCAAAGGACAAATTGCTGAAGAAATGCCGGACGGAACCATTGCGTTAATCGATGTGACATGACCTCACTGAAAATTGAAATTGGCCAACATTCCATTGCGGGGCGAAAGTCCCGCAATGATGATTCATATGGTGTCGTTGTGCCAGAGGGCCATGTGCTTGAAGCCAAAGGTGTCGCCATCGCCATTGCCGATGGCATGTCGTCCAGCGAAGCCGCTAAAGAAGCCAGCGAATGCTGCGTGCGTTCATTTTTAGATGATTACTATGCCACCCATGAAAGTTGGACCGTCAAACGCTCCGTTGCTACTGTTCTTAAAGCTGTCAATGCGTGGCTTTATGCGCAAGGCCAAAGGCTCGATTTCGAAGGTCGCGGCATGGTGAGCACATTTTCCGGCATCATTCTCAAGTCTGGAAATGCACATATTTTCCATGCGGGTGACAGTCGCGTTTGGCGGTTACGGGATAACGCGCTAGAGCAACTCACCACCGACCATCGCCTCAAGATGGGGCGCGGTTTAGAACACCTGTCACGGGCCTTCGGCATCAACCAAAATCTCGAAATTGATTACCGTCAGGAAGTGCTGGAAGCGGGCGACATTTATCTACTCTCAACCGACGGTATTCACGACACGCTCACAGCCGCAGAAATAATCAAGCTCACAAAAAATGGCATTGGTAATTTAGAAATAGCGACCAGGAAAATTGTTGATACCGCTTTTGAAAAAGGCAGCACAGACAATCTCACATGTCAGATAATTAAAGTTATTGATCCTGGTATGCGTGACGTTGCGACACACAATTCGGTAGCGGCAAAACTGCCTTTTCCAAAATATCTATCCGCCGACGATAAGCTAGACCAATTTAAAATTATCAGGCCAATTCACGAAAGCAACCGCAGCCAAGTCTATCTAGCAACAGACACTGACACCAACGAACTCGTCGCCCTAAAAACGCCGTCGCCAAATTTTGAAGACGACGCGGCCTATATTGAGGGTTTTGCCCGCGAAGAGTGGGTGGGCCGATTGGTGACCAGCCCAAACACATTGCGGATCCACGAACTTAAAGGCACCCGGAATTTTTTATATCACGTCACCGAATTTTTTGAGGGCAAGACGCTGCAACAGTGGATGTTGGACAACCCAAGACCGGAGCTAGAATTAGTGCGCTCAATAGTGGACCAAATTGCCATGGGTTTGCGGGCCATGCACCGCAAGGACATTCTCCATCTCGACCTAAAACCGGCCAATGTGATGATCAATGCGCAAGGCCTAGTGAAGATTATCGATTTTGGATCATCTCGCGCCGCAAGCTGGTCTGATGAAAAGCAAGGCCAAGAGGCTGCAATGCCAGCAGGAACCGCCGATTACACAGCGCCCGAAAACATTCAAGGCATTCCGGCAACAAATAAATCTGACATTTTTTCGCTTGGCGCGCTGGCTTATGAGATGATCACCGGGTCATTGCCTTATGGTAAGGGCCTAACCAGCGCCGCTATGATTAAGAAATTGCGTTATCGATCTGCAACGTGGTTGAGAAAAGATGTCCCGCTTTGGGTGGACGCCGCCCTTGAAAACGCGGTCAAAATCGATCCCGAAAAACGCACCGATGCTCTTTCAGCTTTGACCGCCGATTTGCGCAAGCCAAACACCGCACTCGTTCCCCAACAAAGTCGGCCGCTTTTGGAACGCAATCCATTGCTTTTCTGGAAACTCGTTTCTCTCGCCTTATTTGTTGCTGTGATATTCCTTGTTTTCGACGCACGAACATAGTGCGAGCAGTCCGTTTAGCTGCTAAGTTTCCAAAAAAATTTAGAGCAGTTCGGGAAATTGGACATGACACATCTATGGGTTCGGGCTGAACAACGCCCGAATGAAGAACGCGTTGGGTTAACACCTTCCGGCGCTGCGGCACTGGTCAAAGCAGGGTTCAAAGTTACCGTTGAAGAAAGTTCGGTGCGGGCCATTGGCATTGAAGGTTACAAACAAGCTGGATGCGAAATCGCACCTGAAAATTTTTGGCCTAGAGCCCCAAACAATGCGATTATTTTCGGACTTAAAGAGCTGCCTGAAGATGGCACTGCACTCACCCATCGCCACATCATGTTTGGCCATGCCTATAAAGGCCAACCCGCCGGACAAGATTTGCTACATCGTTTTAACGCAGGCCACGGCACACTTTATGATTTAGAATATCTGGTGGACGAAACCGGCAGGCGTGTTGCAGCCTTCGGCTATTGGGCAGGCTTTGCTGGGGCTGCACTTTCAATCAAATGTTGGGCCGCCCAACAGCGCGGCAGCATAGCTGGCCCTGTCTCTAAATATCTCAGCAAGGCCGCCTTGCTGGTCGATCTCAAAACCGAAATAAGCGCCATGGGCCGGCCCAGTGCTATCGTCATCGGTGCGTTGGGCCGTGTGGGCACTGGCGCATCAGACCTCTGTGAAGCGATAAATGTGCCAATCACCAAATGGGATATCGCCGAGACATCATCGGGCGGCCCCTTCCCAGAAATTTTACAGCATGAAATTTTTCTAAACTGCATTTTGGCCCGCCCTGGCTGCCCTGTGTTTGTACCCGCTTCAGCAAAAACTGATGCCCGCCTATTGACTGTAATCGGTGACATTGCGTGCGACCCCACATCCGAATTCTCGCCGATCAAAGTCTATGACCGCGTCACCGATTGGCAAGCTCCTGCCCTACGCGTGCATAGTGTGCCACCTTTAGATGTGACGGCCATTGATAATTTGCCTTCGCTTTTGCCTGTTGAAAGCAGTGAAGATTATGCCACACAGCTCTTGCCCTCTCTGCTCACGCTGGACAACTTGAATGGTGGAGTCTGGGGCCGTGCAAGGTCCGAATATCAGCGCCATACTAAAAATCTGTAAGGATATTAAAACATGACAATACATTGGTGCGGCACAGGTCTTTCCTCCGGTCCCGGTTTGCGGCGGTTGTTGGAAAACGGCCATAAGGTTGTGGTGTGGAACCGCACAGTCGAAAAAGCCCGTGAAGTGGTAGGCACTCTCACCACCGATATTCGCCCCTATTCGCTTGAAGCGCTAACAGCGGCGTTGCAGCCTGGTGACATTGCCATTTCCATGTTGCCAGCTGACCAGCATGTCAGCATTGCCAAAGCCTGTCTCGCCAAGAATGCAAATTTCGTATCATCGTCTTACATTGCTCCTGAGATGAAAGCCTTGGATGCAGAATTCCGATCCAAGGGATTAGTGTCCATCAATGAAGTGGGCCTCGACCCCGGAATTGATCATTTAATGGCACATGATCTTGTAGCGCGGTATCGTGCATCGCCTGCCTACCAAGCCGACAATATTCTCAGCTTCACATCCTATTGTGGCGGTGTGCCAAAGATTCCAAACACCTTTAAATATAAATTCAGTTGGGCTCCTGTCGGTGTGTTGAAAGCCCTGCGTTCTCCTTCGCGCAGTTTGCGCAATTTTGAAGAACTGCGTGTTGACCGTCCTTGGAATGCCATCACATCTTATGATGCGCCTTTGCCTCAACCCGAAAGTTTTGAAGTCTATCCCAACCGCGATAGTTATCCTTTTATGGAGGATTATCACTTCGATAAATCATGGAAAGTGCGAGACTTCGTGCGCGGCACCATTCGTTTGAACGGTTGGACCACTGCGTGGACGCCGGTGTTCCGCGAAATCGAAACCCTCTCTGGTCCTGAAGGTGAAGTCCGCCTTGCTGAAATGGCCGCAGAATTCCTCAAAGACAATGCCTATGCCCCCGGCGAGCCAGACCGGGTTGTGCTGTTCGTCTCATTGAAAGCCGAACGTAACGGCAAAGCCGTTTTTCACGAAACTTGGGCCATGGATGCGTGGGGCGACGAGCACGGCACTGCCATGGGCCGCTTGGTTTCCACACCCGTATCCTTCGCGGTTGAATCGGTATTGAATGATGAATTCGCTCCCGGTGTTCACGCTGCACCAAGTGAGCCAAAAATTCTGAACAGTTGGTTGAATGCTGTCAGCGGTCTTGCCCAATATATAGAGCGCGTGATTTTAGTTTGAGCTTAAAATTTGCCGAAGAAATGCAGCAACTTT
Organism: Hyphomicrobiales bacterium; assembly: GCA_031423845.1. GTDB lineage: Bacteria > Pseudomonadota > Alphaproteobacteria > Rhizobiales > Aestuariivirgaceae > Aestuariivirga. Next base: position 16,269 of record JANPGD010000193.1, read on the forward strand.
TGGGGCCTCTTCTGCGCTCAATCCGTGCGTAACGAGGGGGCCATGAAAGCCTACGCTACGCAAGCGTTTTATAAAATGCGGGAAATCAATCACGCCTGAACCTGCCGCAACGAACTCACCAGCAGCGTCTCTGTCCTTGGCATGTGCCATCACCATGTGCTCACCGACGCGGTCAACGGCACGTTCAACAATCAACCGCCTATCATCTGGCAAAGCCACTTCAAACAAATTGGCTGGGTCCAATACAACGCGAATGCGGGGTGATTTTAATTCTTTTAATAGCAGTGATGCGTGTTCGGCTGAGGATACAACATTGGCAAGTTCAGGTTCTATACCAAGGTCAACATTGAATTCTTCTGCCAATTCTGCAGCCTTGGCCATCTCAACAATTAATTCGCGCCACGCTTCTTTGCTAGGGTTGTCCGGATGATATTTCCATTGGTCAGCAGCATCACGCGTGCCCGTACAAAGTGTGATTAGCCGCACACCCATTTGCGGAGCAGCGCGAATAAGAACGGCAAGCCGCGCCAATCCATCAGCACGTTTGGCATGGTCGGGATGAATCATATTATACGTGCCAGAGACCGCTGCAATAGCAACTCCTGTCGCAAGACTTGCAGTGGCAATTTCACCGGCTAGTGTTGGTGAAATAACGCGCGGCATCGGCTCTGGCCCAACACAGGCTATATTGAATTGAGCGACTTCATATCCCGCATTGCGCACAGCGTTAAGAACTGGAACTGCGCCAGTCTCGGCAAAAGTCCTAGCAAAAATTCCAACTTGCATCAGACCGGACCTTGAGCCTCACTCAGGCGCACCGCGCGACACGAGCGAACTGACTCGGCAATGGCAACCATGGCGCGCACGGATGCTATGCCATCGACAATATCTGCGCCGCGCATCGGTGCACCATCAAGAATGGAATCTGCAAAACCTTCCAACTGTCTGCGATAAAAATGTCCGTCGGCACCAAGGGGGCGACGCCAAGTAGCATCTTTCTCAGAAAAGATTTCCACATCGGACGATTTATAATACCAAGGATTGTAAGTCTTTGCGATGATGCTGCCGTTTTCGCCATAGAGCTGCAATCCTTCATGCCAGTCCATGCGCACAGCAACAGTGAGATCAAGATGGCCCATGGCCCCATTCGCAAAGGCCACATCAACAAACCATGAATAGGCACCAAATTTTTCGGTCAGCCGCGCATTCACTTCAACAATTTCACCACACAAAAAGCG
>JANPGD010000194.1:0-5582 GCA_031423845.1 Hyphomicrobiales bacterium
CCGTGCTTCCTCACGCGCTTCTTCAATACGACCGAGTTGGATAAGGGCTGCGGCGAGAAGCCGGCGCGACATTGTGCGGTAAGTTTCTTCACGCCGCAGGGTCACCACAGCCGCCTCGTATTGACCATTAGCAATTTGCATATAACCCAAAATCCAATAATACCAACCCGGTGCGTGAGGGTTGAGGCGGAATGCCATTGCCACAAGTTCTAGTCCCTCTTTCGGCATTTGCATCAGGAATTTGAAATCGGCCATAATCGCATAAGCATCGGCATCACTCGGGTTCATTTGCAATGATGCATCGAATTCGGCTTTCGCCTCATCCCATCGTCCATCATGGAGAATGATAAATCCCAAGGCCCAGCGCGCCCGTGAATCATTGCCGTCGAGTTGCACGGCGCGTTGCGCCGAAATCAATGCATTTCGCCTCATCGGTTCTTGCGCTTCGCCCCAATAAACCCAACTGAACAGTTGCACGATGACCAGCCGCCAATGGGCCTCGGCAAAATTGGGGTCTAGAACAATGGCACGTGCCAAACGGGTTCGAGCTTCCTCGTTTACGAGGCGAGAATGTGTAAAGAGATCGCGTGACCTGACACATAAATCGTAAGCTTCAAGATTGGACGGACGCTGTCGTTCAGTGACTGCTGGTGGATTAAGCTTGCCTGCAATCGCCTCAACTATGCGGCGCGTGACCTCGTCCTGGATTTCAAATATATCGACAAGTTCACGGTCAAACCTTTCGGCCCAAATATGGTTCCCGCCTTCGCTCGCATCGATCAACTGAACGTTTATCCGCAAGCGCTGTCCGGCCCGTCTGGCACTGCCTTCCAAAATATATTTAACGCCCAAATCATGTGCCACTTGCCGTACATCAGTTGGCCTACCTTTATATGCAAAGGAAGAATTGCGGGCGATCACGAAGAAGCCGTTGACGTTTGACAAATCCGTAATAATGTCTTCCGTCAGGCCATCAGTGAATGACTCTTGCGCGGGATCGCCACTGGAATTCACAAATGGCAGAACAGCAATGCTGCCCTTTGACGGGACTGCCATCAGCTTAGCGGGAACACTCGCGCCAAGACTAGCTAGTGCTGTGAGATAAAGCGGGTCGGCGGAGATGTCAGAAAAATTGGTCATGTTCACTCCGGCAATCCAGCGAGGCGGAAGGCATCCACCCAGATTTTTGTGTATTTATCAGCCTTGAATGGGACCCAATCCACCCATGCACTGATGCGCCATTGTGGATTGGAATCTAGGAATAGTTTAGCCTCTTCTTTGGCTTCCTCGATGCGGTCCAAAAGGGCAAGTGCTGCAATTAGGTTGCGCCGCGACCCCGTACCGTAAGTTTCTTCACGCCGCAATGTCACAACGGCTTCAGCATAATGGCCAATGCAAATCTGCGCCATGCCGAGCTCCCAAAAAAACACGCCGGGAGGGTGTGGGTTGAGGCGCAACGCAGTTGCCAAATGCTCCATCGCTTTGTGAGGCTCGCAATCGGCAAGATAATAATCAGCAATGCCCATGTGAATGTCTGCGTCATTGGGGTTTAGACGGAGCGCATATTCATACTGGAATTTCGCCTCCTCCCATTTTAGGTCACCCAGCAATACATAACCCAACGTCTCGTGCGCCCAAGCTTCATTTGGGGCCAGCGCCACCGCTTTTTGGGCCATTTTGAGGGCATCGCCTCGGTCAGGATCGGGGTTTCCATTCCAATTCATCCAATTGAAAATCAGCACCATTGCCAACAACCAGTGGGCTTCAGGATAGTTGGGATCAAGTGCAATGGCGCGTTCAAGCATGGTTTGTGCGTCGAGACAGGCTTGTTTAGATGTTGAAAATTGCCAGCGCGAACGCACAACAAGGTCGTAGGCCCCAAGATTGCTCGGATGGTATCTTTCGCTGATTGAACTTGGCGCTAGTTTGCCAGTAATCGCTTCAACAATGCGTTGCGTGACTTCATCTTGAACTGCAAAAATATCAGATAGTTCACGGTCAAATCTCTCGGCCCAAATATGGTTCCCGCCTTCGCTTGCATCAATCAATTGCACATTGATCCGCAAGCGTTGCCCCGCCCGCCTCGCACTACCTTCAAGAATATATTTGACACCTAGGTCATGGGCAATCTGGCGCACGTCCGTGGGTTTGCCTTTGTATGCAAACACCGAATTTCGGGCGATGACGAAGAACCCCGGCACATTGGAAAGATCTGTGATGATATCTTCGGTCAGACCATCGGTGAAATGTTCATGGCCCGCTTCGCCGCTCATATCGACAAATGGCAGAACAGCAATGCTGCCCTTTGACGGGACTGCCATCAGCTTAGCGGGAACACTCGCGCCAAGACTAGCAAGCGCTGTGAGATAAAGCGGGTCGGCGGAGATGTCAGAAAAATTGGTCATGTTCACTCCGGCAATCCGGCGAGGCGATAGGCTTCAATCCAAAACTGCATATCTTTTTCGTGTTGAAATCGGTGCGTTTCCCTCCATTTGCTAATGCTCCATTGGGGATTAGCGGCAAGAAAAAACTGACCTTCTTCAAGTGCTTCTTGGTTGCGGCCAAGAAGGGCTAGTGCCGCTGCGAGAGACTTGCGCGAACCCGTACGATAGGTCTCCTCCCGTTGAAGCGTGGCAACCGCCTCCTCGTATTGACCAACAGCGATTTGGACCTGGCCCAAATCCCAATAATACCAGCCAGGGGGATGAGGATTTAAGCGCAAAGCTGTGATTGAAGAGTCCAAAGCCTCTGGCGAATTGCCGGTCGCCAACTTGAAATCAGAAAAGCATGCATGCGCGTCGGCATCATTGGGATTCTGGCGCAGCGACACCTCAAAATTTGTGGCAGCCTCATCCCAACGATTTTCGTGGTATAGCACATAGCCTAAAACCCAGCGGGCACTGGAATCATTCGGATCAAGTTCCACAGCCCGCTCAGCCGAACTTAAAGCATTGGCGCGATTTGGAATTTGATCCTCACCATGATTTATCCAGCTAAAAGCTTGCACCAGCGCCAATTGCCAGTGAGCCTCCGCATAGTTTGGATCAATCGCTATTGCGCGTTCCAAACGGGACCGCGCCTCATTGGCAATCGTTCTGGATTGTGTAAACAGGTTTCTGGACCGCACACAGAGATCGTAAACTTCGAGATTTGCCGGGCGATACCTCTCAAGATTCGGTCCCTTTCCCAGTTTTCCAGTGATGGCTTCAACGATGCGGCGGGTCACTTCATCTTGCACGACGAAAATATCGGCTAGATCACGGTCAAAACGTTCCGCCCAAACATGTGCCCCACCTTCACTTGCATCAATCAGCTGCACATTGATCCGCAACCTCTGGCCAGACCGCCGCGCACTGCCTTCGAGTATATATTTCACGCCAAGATCAAAAGCGATCTGGCGCACATCCGTGGGTTTGCCTTTGTAAGCAAATGTAGAATTACGGGCGATAACGAAGAACCCGTTTACGTTCGACAAATCCGTGATGATGTCTTCGGTCAACCCATCGGTAAAAAATTCCTGCTCGGCATCACCGCTCATATTTACAAATGGCAATACCGCAATGCTGCCCTTTGATGGTGCGGCTGTAAGTTTTGCAGGAACACTCGCGCCAAGGCTGGCCAATGCTGTGAGATAAAGCGGGTCGGCATGTAAACTCGAATCTTGCAATTTATGTTCCCAGGTTCAAATTTTCTCCAAGTATTGCGCTATGCATTTCATTCCGTAAAGTGCAATGTTAACGCGCTAGTGGGTGGGAGCTTGTGATGGAATTCATAAAACAGTACCAAACTTTGGTTTCGGCATCTGCGGCTCTTATGGCTGCCCTCATTGCTTTTACTGGCGTGATTTACTCGCAATATCGCGTTGCCAAAATTGCTGAAATTGGCCGCGCCCATCAGGAGAAAATGGCGAAAGAAAGTGGCGAGCGCTCGAAAAATTCAGAGCGCAATTCATTTCAGAATGCAGTTCTGGGCGAGCTTGCAGCGCTGCAAACTGCGATTGCCAGCGCCATGCGCATTTTGGTGGCGCAAATTTCGATTGCCGAGGAAATGGCCAAGCAAAATATCGGCAAGCGCACGCAGCCGCGCATATCATTTCGCTTTGTAACGCCTGTGTTTGATAGCCATGTGGCACGCATCGGCATTCTCACACCCGAACTCTCATTCAAAGTTTCAAATCTCTACGGCCAGATCAAAGCACTGGCCACCAACGCCCAAGACCAAGTGCCGGAGATGGAAGCTGGTATGGCCGCACAAGTTATGACGTCAGTGAAAAATTCGCTGGTGAAATTAGATGCGGACATTCAAGAATTGCAGACGCTGCTCAAAGAAACGTCAACCAAATAAAAAGCCCGCAGTTTCCTGCGGGCTCCAATTCGTATGTTCGGTAAATTAGTCCGAAATCTTAGCAACAACGCCAGCACCAACGGTGCGGCCACCTTCGCGGATGGCGAAGCGCAGTTTTTCTTCCATGGCGATCGGCTGAATAAGCTCAACTTGGAACGAGATGTTATCGCCAGGCATCACCATTTCAGTGCCTTCTGGCAAAGTTACAACGCCTGTTACGTCGGTGGTGCGGAAGTAAAATTGTGGACGGTAGTTGTTGAAGAATGGCGTGTGACGACCACCCTCTTCCTTGGTCAAGATGTAAACCTCAGCCGTGAACTTCTTGTGTGGCTTTACAGAACCGGGCTTGCACAAAATCTGACCGCGTTCAACGCCTTCACGTTCAACACCGCGAAGAAGTGCACCCACGTTGTCGCCAGCTTCACCGCTATCAAGCAGCTTGCGGAACATTTCAACGCCTGTGCAAGTCGTCTTAACAGTGTCACGAATGCCGACGATTTCAATTTCTTCGCCAACCTTAACAACGCCGCGCTCAATACGACCAGTCACAACCGTGCCACGGCCAGAAATCGAGAACACATCTTCAATTGGCATCAAGAAAGGCAAATCAACAGGGCGATGGGGCTGTGGGATATACTCATCAACGGTCTTCATCAAAGCCAGAATGGCTTCACGGCCAATCTCAGGATTGGTGCCGTTGAGCGCGCAAAGCGCAGAACCACGAGTGATTGGAATATCATCGCCTGGGAATTGGTATGATGAAAGCAGCTCGCGCACTTCCATTTCTACCAAGTCCAACAACTCAGCATCGTCAACCATGTCGACCTTGTTCATAAACACAACAAGCGCTGGAACACCAACCTGACGGGCCAACAAAATGTGCTCACGAGTCTGTGGCATTGGACCATCAGCTGCTGACACAACAAGAATGCCACCATCCATCTGAGCCGCACCAGTGATCATGTTCTTCACATAGTCAGCGTGGCCTGGGCAATCCACATGCGCGTAATGGCGCGCCTTGGTTTGATATTCCACATGCGCGGTATTGATCGTGATACCACGAGCGCGTTCTTCTGGCGCCTTATCAATCATGTCATAGGCTGTATAAGTCGCACCGCCAGTTTCAGCCAAAATCTTGGTGATCGCTGCAGTCAACGAAGTCTTACCATGGTCAACGTGACCAATCGTGCCGATGTTGCAATGCGGCTTGTCGCGGTTAAATTTCTCTTTGGCCATGG
>JANPGD010000195.1:0-21414 GCA_031423845.1 Hyphomicrobiales bacterium
GCAATCTTGTGGAGCGCTTCTTCAATCACATCAAACACTTCCGTGGTATCGCGACGCGCTACGAGAAAACTGCCAGAAACTTTCTCGCAGGCGTTCATCTCGTCTGCGCACTGGCGTGGCTTAAATGAGGACACGCCCTAATAACCGTTGCGTTGGCTTCCTGGACTTTCGGCAGGAGGCATGCCTTCAAGGCCGCGCAACAATTCTTCTTCAGTCATTTGTTCCATATCAACTGATTCTTCGCCGGGGCGATGCATACCTGCAAGCTCAGTCGACTGGCCAATGAGCGGAACTTCCGTGGGCTCTGGCTCATCCACTTCAACCTGCTTCTGCATGGCGTGAATGAATTCTTCGCGTAGATCATCAGTGTTGATATTGCGCGATGCAATTTCACGCAGTGAAACCACAGGATCCTTATCATTGTCACGGTCCACAGTGAGTGGAGTCCCTTGAGCAAGGTTGCGGGCACGGTGAGACGCCAAGAGAACAAGCTCAAAACGATTAGGCAATTTATCGATGCAATCTTCGATGGTGACACGAGCCATGGAAGCACACTCCTTAAAAATGAGGCTGAATTTGAGCGGGTTCTAACCACATCAAGGTGAAATTGCAAGCGCCTGCTTGAAAGTCGAAATATCGGCGTTTTGAATGAAGTGTGGAATATTGAAGAAAATCGAGTGGAAGTTAAATCCACCATTCTTTAACTCGTCAATCGCCTGATCCTTGCTCCACCCTTGATAAAGAATGCGGTACATAGCAATCACCACGCCTGTTCGGTCGGCACCATGCAAACAATGGACTAATATCGGACCTTTGGCCTGCGCGGCGCGGATAATTTTGAGCGCTTCAATAACCTGCACATCTGTAAAATGCGCAGCATTCATCGGCACCAATTGATTATCAATCTGCGTGCCCACCAGCAAATCTGCATCATTGCTGGTCTCCCGCAAGCTCAATGAGGTTAGCAAATGAAACTGCGCTTCCGCAGCTTTAAAACCTTCGGCAGTAGGCTGCGCGGACCGATAAAGATTGGGGGCCACAAAATTGAGATTAGGCACACCGTCCACCTTAAGGGGCTTGGCCCATTTCGCATCCCGCGCCAATGCCGCTTCAGGAAATGCGGCCATGGTGGTGCTGGCCAACAAGAATTGTCGACGACCTAATTTTATCTCAGCCATAATGTCGCTAACCCTAGAAATGCAAAGAACCCAACGACGTCGGTAACTGTCGTCACAAACACAGCCGATGAGATGGCCGGGTCAATATCAAAATGGTCGAGTGCCAATGGCAATAAGATACCGGCCAGCGCGGCGGCAACCATGTTGATAACCATAGCCAGCGCTATCACCACACCAAGCCCACCAAAGCCAAACCATAACCAAGCAAATAACCCCATGATCACGGCAAACAATACACCGTTGATCATGCCCACAGCACATTCACGAAAGATCACTTTGAACGCGTTCACCGGACCCAGCTGGCGTGTCGCCAAAGCTCGCACCGCAACCGTCATGGTTTGAGTGCCGGCGTTGCCACCCATCGAAGCCACGATAGGCATGAGTACCGCCAAGGCCACCATTTGCTGAATCGTGGCATCAAACCAAGAGATCACCCATGACGCTAAAACCGCAGTGAGCAAGTTAACGAACAACCACAAGAATCGCGATTGCGTGGTTTCCCACACATCGCCAGTAATGGCCTCCTCGGCACCAACACCGCCAAGCCGTAGCATGGTGTCTTCGGCTTCTTCTTGGATAACATCCAAGATATCATCCACCATCAACATGCCGACAAGCCGCCCACCCGTGTCGATCACCGCTGCCGAGACAAGGTTGTATTGTTCGAATTTATAAGCCACGTCGTCCTGCGGATCGGCCACGCCAAACACCGTGGGCTCATCGTCCATAATATCGATAACTTTTTTATCACGTGAACTGCGTAACAATCGGCTCAGCTGCACTTCACCTTTAAGATGATCGCCTGAATCGGTTACATAAATTTCAACGAAATTTTCTGGCACGTCTCTGGCACTGCGAATGTGGTCGATAACACGACCCACACTCCAATCATCCGGCACGGATACAAATTCCGTCTGCATCAAGCGACCAGCGGTATTTTCTGAGTAATCAAGTGCGCGACTCAGCGCCACCCGGTCTTCTTTCGAAACCTTGGAGAGAATCTCGGCTTGGTCCTGACGGTCCAAATCCTCAATCAGATAGAGCGCATCATCAGTGTCGAGCTTCTTAATGGCAGAAGCGATGACATCAGCTGGAAGTGCCTCCATCAAATCGTCGCGGGCGTCTTCATCAAGTTCCGCTAACGCTTCCACATCGAAATTGCGACCGAGCAGGCTGATAAGCTCTACACGGCGATCCTGCTCCAAATTTTGCAGGAGATCGGCCATATCAGCCGCATGAAGATCGCGAGTCTGCGCGCGGACGCTTTTGGCATCCTTGGCATCCAGCGCTTTCAGCACATCGTCAATAATTTCAGGTTTAAAGGCGCCCCATTCATCGCGGGGCTGGGATACATGATCAAGTTCACTCATGTCAGCCCCTCCGACGGTTTCCGCCAAACTGCTCTATAGCTAATCAATCCCTTACAAAAAGGGAATGGTGCGGCCAAGAGGACTCGAACCTCCACGAGTTTCCCCGTTACCACCTCAAGGTAGTGCGTCTACCAATTCCGCCATGACCGCATGCCATTTCGAAAGCAGCCGCTGAATAACAGGCCAATTCGTCCAACGCAACCCCTGCCGATCGAAACCCGCATGGTTAATAAAGTTAAAACAAATTACCTAGCATTTACATAGACTTATACCAGTAAAACCAACCGGATTGAAATGTGGCATATGTATGTTGATCCCATAAGAATAAAGCAAGTGGGAAGCGAAAATGAAGATCAACAAAGCGGTGGGGACTGCGCTGATAGGGCTCTTAATGCTCAGCCAGCCAGCTTACAGCCTAGAGACAAATGCAAAGTCGCCAGATGCTTCAAAAGCACCACAAGCATCGATTTTTGGCAAATCTCTACCCCCCATTGGCTACGTGCAATTCTGTGCGCGCGGCGAAGAAGAATGCAAGTTTAAGGGCGGCAAAGCAGAACGTCTCGCGATGTCACCTGAAAATTGGAACATGCTCAATCAAGTCAATACCTATGTGAATGGCAAGATTAAACCGATCAACGATATTGACCTTTATCACCAAGCCGAAATGTGGGCCTACCCCACATCAGCCGGTGATTGCGAAGATTATGTGCTGCTGAAAAAGCGCTACCTGCAAGGCATGGGCTTCTCACAAGATGAGCTTCTCATCACCGTGTTGCTTGACGAAAAAGGCGAAGGCCATGCAGTTCTCACCGTTGTCAGCGATGGTGGCGACTTCATTTTAGACAACCGCCGCGATGAAATTCTGCGCTGGGATCAAACTGAATATAAATTCTTGAAACGCCAATCGCAAAACGATCCCAAACAATGGGTCGCCCTGCAAAAGTCCAGCCCGCAAGTGCTGGTGAGTACGAAATCGAAATAACTTCAGTTTGAGATAGTCCGGCCGGCGTCCCCCATCCCCCAAGCCCCCGGACTTACTAGGAGCCGATACTGTCCCACCCAGTGTCGGCTTCATTTTTTTGTGGGTTATTGCCTATTCAAATTTTGAGCAAAGCGTTGCCAATTGCGCACATAACTTTCAGCTGATCTATGCAGTTTAGCAACCGCTTCATCGTCAAGCTGGCGGATCACCCGGCCCGGTGCACCGACGACAAGTGAGTTATCTGGAATAATTTTTCCTTCGGGGATTAGCGCTTGGGCACCAATCAAACAGTTTTTACCGATCACCGCATGGTTCAAAACCACAGCACCCATGCCAATCAAACTATTGTCGCCAATCTTGCAACCATGCAAAATTGCCTTATGGCCAACGGTGCAAAATGAGCCAATGGTCAGCGGCGCGCCAATATCCGTGTGCAAAACAGACCCATCTTGCACATTGCTATTTTCGCCTATGGTTATCCATTCATTGTCGCCACGTAGCACCGCCCCAAACCAGACACTGGCATTATGCAACAGACGCACCCTGCCCATCACATCAGCCGATGGTGCAACCCAACAGGCTTCCGCCAATTCAGGTTTCGCGTTTTCCAAAGCATAAACGGTCATATGAAAAATCTCAGGTTACGCCAAATATCTGGGTGAGAATAAACACACCCTGAAAAAAGCTCCAAGTGATTCCACCACAAAACATCAGCAGGCCAACCAAAGGCCGCTCATTCATCCAGCGCCACGCCGCCGTCATTAAGTTTGTCGGTGCACTAAGCACAACGACCGGAACCCTCAGCGGAGCGAAAACATCACCGTCTGTCAAATGGCGAAAATGCGGCGCTTCATCGGTGGCCACAGCCCACAAACTTGCAATTGCTCCAGAAGATGCAACCCCCGTCGCAATCGCAAACAAATACGCAATATGATGAACCGCCAAAATAGCCCCCTAAATTGTGCCAAACTGGAACAACCAGTTTACACATGTTTAAGGTTTGCAATGTTTAGGCCGCAATGCCGAGATCTGGGCCTGCCTTTCAGCTCACAAAATTGAGATTGAAACTATACATGCCCATGCCGCAATAAACGGTGATCGAGGTATTTTCAGGAATGGTGGGTAATTGAATATCCGTGTTTCCAGAAAGCGGCAGGCGTTTGCGCAGCTGCAAATCTGGAATGATAACACTGCTAGAGCAATCAAACGTGTCGTCGGTCACCATTCGCAAAATCGTAGCTCTATATGCTTTGGCAACGGTTACTGCAGGCGCATAACCACCTTTGGCTATTATTTCGATCACCTGCACACCATCTTCAAGATACACATTCTGCGCCGAAACCCCAGGAATGCTGGCCCGCGGTGCGGCTGGTGTGCTGGCTTCCACTTTTACAACAGGTTGGACGATGGGTGTATTCTGCAGCTGGGTAACGCCAAACACTCCCGCCACAATTCCAGCAGCGGCAAGCATAGTTAAATTCAAAATTTTCATTCCGTGATTACCCTTAAATATGTACATAGCCTGCATAGAGCAGCGCTGCATAAATGTTAGCGATAGCAAAGGCTGTCACCACCAAGCCTGATGTTTTGAAAAAAACACCTGTACTCCATGGAGATTTGAGGCCGAGCGAGGCAAAGCTCATCAGCCCCAACACTGGCAATGTTCCCAACGCGAAGAATCCCATGGTGAGTGCGCCCGGAATAAAACCACCCGATGATAGTGCGTAAATTTGCATCGACTGCGTGAACCCACAGGGTAGGAAAAATGTGAGAATGCCAAGTAGTGCAGGTGTGAGATTATGGTTGGCAGTTTTAATCGGCTCAATCCAACGCATCACTGATTTTGGCAAAGTGGGCACCAGTGCATTGGCTTTGGGAAAAATATCGAGCAAATTAATGCCCAGCAGCAGCATCACAATGCCCACAATCAGGCTCAGCACAAATGTACCATTGTCAGAAAATTCAAATTGCGAACCCAATGCGCCGATCACACCACCCAATAGAAAAAATGCCGCAAGGCGAGCTGCATGGAAAAGCATCTGCGGTCTAAACACATCACCTTCTTTGGCAAAGTTTGCAGAGATCGAAAGCGTCAACCCACCCACTACGGCCATGCAGGTTGAAAGCGATGCAATAATGCCAATGGTAAAGGAAGTGAAATAGGTGGCGTTTTTCAACGACACCAAATTAACGATGCCGAGTTTTTGCAACCCCCATAAAGCAACGAGAAACATCACGGCCAATGGAATGGCGATCAAAAATTGCTTCCACGCAATTGTCCGTTTTTGTGGAGTCTCCGACAACGCATAGCCGTGCTTGGTGAGCGCTGGCATCAAATCTTGCATAATTTGCAACCGTGATTTTTTAGCAATGTCGCCCGTAAGGTGAAGCGTATTACTAGCCAGAGATGCCTTGGCTGTGACCACGCCTGGAAAATCCAACATTTCAGATTCGACAAGCCCAACGCAAGCCTTGCAGGTCATGCCAGAGATAAAAAATGATTGGCTATTCAATTAGTGAACTCCAGATAATTTGAGACGCAACGAATTTGTAACAACCGTAACGCTTGAGAACGCCATGGCAGCGCCAGCAAAAACCGGAGAGAGCAACCAACCCCAAACCGGATAGAAAACGCCAGCCGCCAAAGGAATACCCACGAGGTTAAACGCAAACGCCCAAAACAAGTTTTGGCGAATGGCGCGCATGGTGCTGCGTGAAAGTTTTACGGCCTGCACCAGCCGCGAAATATCGCCATTGAGTAACGTGAGGCCAGCCGCCCCAATCGCCACATCAGTGCCTGTGCCCATGGCGATGCCCACTTCGGCTTGTGCCAAAGCAGGCGCATCATTCACGCCATCGCCCGCCATAGCCACATTAAATCCCGTTACTTGCAAGCGCTTCACTTCAGCCAATTTCATTTCGGGTGAGGCCTCGCCGATTACACTATCAATGCCAACCAGATTGGCCACATGCTGCGCCGTATTTTGATTATCCCCTGAGAGCATGACAATTTTCAATCCCAGCGCTTTGAGTTCAGCAATGGCCGCAGCCGCTTCGGGCTTCACAGCATCAGCCACAAAGGCCAGCGCCAACAATGCTTTTCGCGTGGATAGAAACACTGGCGTGTTGCCGTCTTTGGTACGCTGGTCCACCATCGCTGTATCAATTTTGTGGCCCAGTTTTTCCATCAGCCTGGCATTGCCCGCATAATAGATATCGCGGCCACGAGAAGCGACCAACCCCTGCCCTTTGATGATCGAGAAATCTTTAACCTCTCCCAATACAAGGCCTCGCAACAGTGCCGCCTTCACAATGGCCCGGCCAATCGGATGCTCTGAGCGATTTTCCATACTGGCTAAAATTTCCAATGCTTCTTCTTCGCTCGTGGAATTATACAATGTGAAATCCACCAACTCAGGAGCGCCCTTGGTGATGGTCCCAGTTTTATCGAGCACAACAGTGTTGATCTTCGCCAGCTTTTCCAGCGTGGTCGCATCCTTAATCAGAATGCCGGCGCTTGCACCTTTGCCGATGCCAACAATCACGGCGGTAGGCGTGGCAAGACCTAACGCACAAGGACAAGCGATCACCAACACACCGACAAAACATGTAAGGCCGTATGTTAGCGCACGTTCAAAACCGAGTGCGGGAATGCCAAACAGCAACCATGCGCCAAGGGCCGCCAAAGCCACCACAAGAATAACCGGAACAAAAATCGCTGATAATTTATCAGCCAGCCGTTGCACTGGCGCTTTGCTGCCTTGGGCTGTGGCCACCATGTCAATGATATGGGCCAGCACAGTGTCAGCGCCAACCTTGCGTGCTTCCATGGTGAAGCTGCCATCGGTGTTCAACGTGCCGCCGATCAATTTGCTATCAGTGTTTTTCTCAACAGGAATAGGCTCACCCGAAACCATGGATTCATCCACGAAGGAGTGACCCAGTTTTAAAACACCATCCACCGGAATGCGCGAGCCGGGGCGAATGACCAATATATTTCCAGCAACCACTTGCTCGATTGGAATCTCGCGCTCAGTTTTACCTTCAAGTAAAATTGCAGTTTTGGCCTGCAAACCGAGCAGAGCTTCAATCGCACCACCTGTGCGCAGTTTGGCGCGGGCTTCCAAAAATTTTCCCAGCGTAATGAAGCCGATCACAATAATCGTCACATCATAATAACTGTGCGTGGTGTCCAAAAATGGCATCAATGGCTTTTCAAACGCCATCAAGATGAAGCTGAAGAGAAATGCCACACTGGTGCCAAGCCCCACAAGTGTATCCATACTGGCCGCGCCATAACGGAAAAACCGAAACACACCCAGCAAGTAAGGCATGCCCACAACGAACAACATGTAGGTGGCCATCAGCGGCAAAAGATGATGGAAAAAATCGCTGGTGGTTTCGCCCATCAAAGGCAGCCAACCCAGCCCGCCAAATATATCCCAAGCCATTATAGCAGCACTGACAGCCACCATTGGCATCGCCACCAGCACCTTATTGCGCAAGCCATCAACTTCGGCATTTTTCTCTGGCGCTAAATCGGTGGTCGCCGCATTGGTTTTCGGAATAACAATATCATAACCCAAGGGCTTCAAAACTTTTACCAAATCACCAGCGCTAGTTTCCGGCCCGTCAAAGCTCAGGTTGATGGATTCATTGGCATAGTTGGCGCTCACTGAAGCAACGCCCGCAAGCTTGCCGATGGTCCGCTCAATTAAACTGGAGCACGAAGCGCAGTGCATTCCGTTGACGCGGTAGGTGATGCTGGGTGACGACATAAACAGGAACTCGCTCTTGATTCCTCGCTTCTCTAAACCTTCCCACCATGGTAAGGTCAAATGGATATTTGGTAACAATGGAGTGAACCATGCAAATCGGCAAAGCAGCGCAGATGTCTGGCATTTCGGCCAAAATGATCCGCCACTATGAAGCCATTGGCCTCATTCCATCAGCAGATAGGCGCGATAGCAACTACCGCGACTATAGCGATGATGACGTGCACCAGCTGAGTTTCATCCGCCGCTCACGAGCATTAGGGTTTTCAATGGATGAAATCCGCAATCTCTTGCGTCTGTGGGCCGATGGCAATCGCTCTAGCCGTGAAGTAAAAAAATTGGCGCTTGGACACATCGAAGACCTCGATAGCCGAATTAAAGCCATGCAAGATATCCGTGACACCCTAGCAAAACTCGCAAACTCCTGCGACGGCAACCACCGCCCTAATTGCCCCATCATTGAATCGCTAGAAGGACGCGCTTAGCTATAGTCCGGCCTTAGCGGCATCCATCGGAAACGAGAACTTAACTTCTGAACCCGGATATCGATTGTTGAATACCAGCGTGCTGTGAAGTTGCTTTGAGAAAGCCTGAATAATCCGCATCCCTAATCCACGCGACTTTTGAGGGTCAAACTCATCAGGAAATCCCACCCCATCATCACGAACAGCAATCAGTATATTTTTATCTCCCTCACGCATTATGCTCACCGAAATATTGCCGCCTGTGCCAGCGGGATAGGCATATTTTGCGGAGTTGGTAACCAATTCGACGATGATGAGTGCAATAGAAATGGCGTTATCAACTTTTATGTCAATACCGGGCTGCGCCTCAACTTGCACAGTACACTGGATAACTGTTGAATCCATATCTTGGCAGACCTCGTCAATATAAGCGCCAAGATCCATACTTTCGATATAGTTGTTTCGGTATAGCCGCTCATGGGCGCGAGCAATTGCATTCACGCGCCGCGCGGTCTCCTCAAATAGGGCAGCAGATTCTCCATCCGCAGCGCGGCCCTGCATTTGAATTAAGCTTGAGACAATCGCGAGACTATTCTTTACGCGGTGGTTCATTTCCTTCACGAGGAATTGTTGGCGAGCCAAAGCCGCTTTGAGGTGGCGCTCATTGCGCTCACGCTCGATTGCCATTCCAAGCACGTTTGCAGCGCCTTGGAGGAATGCCAAGTCGTGTTGAACAAATTCGTATTCTGATTTACTGTCAACTTCGAGAACGCCAAATGGTTTGCCATCACCTTGCAAGATAACATTCATCGCTCTGCGTATCCCGTGTTGGGCAAGAAGGTCGGGGGTGCGAAAACGTTCTTCGTTTTCGAGATGATTTGAGATGACGGCTTTACCCGTTCGGAGGGCAAATCCGGCAGGCGACGCCAAATCAGCGCCTACGCTTGCCACTCCAACAATGCCCTGGTCCCAGCCAACGCCGGCCACGACCTG
Source organism: Hyphomicrobiales bacterium (assembly GCA_031423845.1). GTDB lineage: Bacteria > Pseudomonadota > Alphaproteobacteria > Rhizobiales > Aestuariivirgaceae > Aestuariivirga. The sequence continues at coordinate 9,763 of JANPGD010000195.1, forward strand.
CAACCGATTCTCTTCAGGAATATGGCGCAGAATTTTGCAAAATTGGACATGGAGCCCCTCGGCGGTTAATCGCACAGTGTCTTCTATCAAGTTATCAAAGGTTGCGCCTTGCAAGGCAAGTACACCGAGCTCCGAAAGTATTTCTTGCTGCCGAATACGTTGCTCGAGTGCCTTCTGTGTCAAGTCTGGAACAACATCTTTTGCAGCTTGTTCGACTACCGGTGGCGTTTTGGCATCTGACATACGTCGTGGAACTTTCTGTGTTATGAAAAGGAATTGAAGTGCAAGATAAACAAGATAGCAAGATGTCTTAAGATGAATTTCGCGCAAGACTAGGCTCCAGCCAAAGATAATCCTAATATAAAATTGCGAGCTTTTGGAGACCACCAGCGATCTCAAAACTTGAACCTACAACTATCTTTCCATGGGCATCAGAGGTACAGCTGTCTTGGTGCTCATCTGTTCGTAGCAGAAAAAATAATGGGCTGGTGCGGGCGGCCGGACTCGAACCGGCACTTCCTTTCGAAAAACGGATTTTAAGTCTGTTGCGCATATCGTTATTTATTTGTTTTAATTATACTTTTTATAATTTTGACTGAAACTGTGTAAGTTAATGTGTAAGTCTTTTGTGCAACATTTCCGGTAATCATAGCAAAGCGGAAGTAGCGCAAAGCCCGCTGTTCTTCTCAGTTTGACCCTGAACCGAAATCAACTCCCTGGAATGTCTGTTAACACTGGAAGCAAGGTGTGTTACAGTGGCCGACCAAGTCCCTGCCTGTAATCCCGCACGAGAGGCTTATAATGCGCTGGTCTGTTGCCTGTCTCATCGCGATCTTTGCTTTAGCAATTCCTACGGAAGCCGCGCCCATTCATGATGCGGCCAAGAAGGGAGATGTTCCCGCTATCACGGCAGCACTTGAGGCGGGCGCTGATGTCAACGAGAGTGACGACTGGGCGACACCACTCTGGTATGCCGCCCGCCGTGGCCACGAGGATGCCGCCAAACTGTTGATTGCGCGGGGCGCAGACGTCAATCTGAGAACAAAGACTTCTGGCCCGCCACTTCTCGCTGCCATCGAGCGCAAAAACGGCACTCTGGTCAAATTGTTTCTCGCCAGCGGCGCCAATCCCAACGCTGCGTTGGAGACAAAATCGGCCCTGTACTTAGCCGCCAAAAGCGGTTGCCTCGAATGCATAGAGGCACTGGTGGACTCGGGGGCGGAGGTGAATGCACTCGATAAAGATCGCGAGCCGCCAATTCACGCAGCGAAATTGGCCGGACTTCATGAAATTGCCGATTACTTGGCCACGCATGGTGCTGTCTCACCAAAAATCGCGCCAATCTCGGCCAAGCTCGGTTCTGCCGATCCCGCCAAAGGACAGGTCATCTTTGTCAACAATTGTGTGCGGTGCCACTTCATCAAACTGAAGGAAGGCACCAAACTTGGTCCCAATCTTTGGGGCGTGGTCGGTCGGCAGAAAGCATCGCTGCAAAATTTTTCATATTCAGAGGCATTGAAAAACTGGGGTGCTTCGTGGAGCTACGAAGACCTAAACGCATTCCTCTGGGGGCCTAAGATTACTGCGCCCGGAGTGCGTATGAAATTCGCGGGTATCGAAGACGAGGCAGAACGGGCAAATCTGATTGCCTACTTGCGTACACTCAGCGACACGCCGATCCCGCTGCCCTAATTCCATACTACTTCTGGGAAGGTCGCCGATATTCGGCATTCGTGGTACAATGCTAACCACTATCCATGGCTGCTTCTGGCCCGTTGTAGAAGTCGTCAAGTGATTGCAATTAGCCCGCCATCAGAGCCAATGCGGACTACCCCTGCCCGTTGGCCCTCACATGAATCGACGAATGTCATCTTGGCCTGAAGCAGCGGCAACTTTGCTGGAGAGCTTCGAGGTATTCCGCTCCTGCCCCGTATCAGGTGTCAACCATGGTCACAAACATCTGGTGCGGGCGGCCGGACTCGAACCGGCACTTCCTTTCGAAAAACGGATTTTAAGTCCGTTGCGGCTACCATTACGCCACGCCCGCACATTGCGATTCACCTGATAGGTGGCTGTTGTCGTCTTGACAAGCTTTGCCTGATTGCGTGATCGATTTTTTTAGCTAAACTAGGGTTTGCATGGATAACAGCTTTACCCCTTCAAATCTGCCAACAGTGCTCATCTATATGGTGATAGCGTTGTTTATCGGCTTCAATATCTATCAGATCGCTGGTCTTATTCGCGAACGCCTAAATTCGCGGCTCCCCGAAAAAGACCTCCACTTGCTGCGTCAATCTTTCGAAGGCCTCACTGACGGTCAAATTTCCCATCTCCTCAAAGCCGCTGAGTGGCAAAATTTTGACGCTGGTGACATTCTCACCCGCCAAGACGCGCCGCTCGATGCGCTGTATTTCTTATGCACGGGCCGCGCCACTGTTGAGATCGATGGCTCCTTTGTCACTTATTTGGAGCGAGGGTCATTCATTGGGGAGATTGCCTATCTCACGGGTAACCCGGCAACCGCCCGCGTTACCATTGAAGAGCCCAGCCGAGCACTGGTTTTCTCAAAAATGCGGATGGCAAAAGTCCTAGCCAAGGACTCGCAGGTTTCAGGAATTCTATATCAGCTTCTTGGTCGTGATTTGGCAATGAAAATGCGCCGCACCAACACCCGCAAAGTATTCCACGATGGTGATGTCAAGCTGTAAACGCCATGAATGCAATTATAAGATAAGTGAATTGATGAAATGTTTGATCGGCACTCAAGGCCCACCAAAATTTCGCGTCTGCCGTCGTCAACCCGGCTCGCTTAACCAAATTCTCTTTGAAATAATCAATGTGGTAATGCACCACCAAATCCAAAACTGCCAAACCAAGCCACAGTTTCAAACTAAATCCCCAGAGTGCTAGGACCAACAATGTCCCAATGCCGTGATAGAAGGAGTGCAAAAGCCCCTGTGTTTGACCGTAGTTTGATTTTGATAGTACCATAGCTTTCGTTTGCAATGGGCCATCGCAGATAAAATGCTTGGCTTGCAACGCGGCGATTAGTGCAAATATCGGGATCAAATTAGACGCTGTCATTTGAACAGAAATCTATGAGATTCCCGCCCCGTTGCCAACAGGCAAATTGCAGTCTAACCTCTTCGATACGGGGCTTGGTGATCACGGAGTAGCAAACATGTTGCGTGCAGCATTTGTGTTTCTTTCAATTATTATGCTTGGGTTTACGTCTGCTGGTTACGCAAGCTCGATTGCCAAAGTGGTCGCAACTTCGGGTGCCCCAACGGCAAGTGGCCCAAGTGGAACTCGCACACTCTCAGCGGGGAGTGAACTCTTCGAACATGATAAAATTACAGTGTCATCGGGCAACGCGCAGGTATTATTTATAGATGGTACCAAGCTCGTGGTTGGCCCCGGCTCAACACTCGTTGTAGAAAAATTTTTGTTGCGCGGTGGCACAACAGCACAAAATTTTTCAATTGCTGCCCTTCGCGGCACATTCAGATTTATCACGGGTAAAAGCCCCAAGAGTGCCTACAACATCAAAACCGCCAATGCGACAATCGGCATACGGGGAACGGGTTTTGATTTTTGGGTGCTAAACAATACAGGTGTTGCCGTTCTTGAAGGCAAAGTAAAACTGTGCAATCGCAGCAACAATTGTGTAAGACTCAATGCCGGTTGTGAATTGGGCGTCTCAGACAATAGTTCAGCAAAGAAACTAACTGGACCGGCCAAAAGTAGTATTATCGATAGGAGACTTCCGTTTTTAATCGATCAAAACGTTTTACGAAAAGCATTTCGTTTAAAAGTTTCAGACTGTCGTCACATTATTGATGCAACTTCGAACGGTGAAAACCTTGGGTTTAGCATCGGCGGCAAGCCATCTAGAGACATCGGTGGTCGTGACACACCCAATCCGCCGTTTAATCCCATAGACCCAAAAAACCCGAATGGCGGTTAAAAAGAATTGGCTCGGCCTAATCCTTGGCGTTTTATGCACGGCGCTATTTATTGGCCTTCGAAGTATAGATCCGCCCCTCTTAGCCACAATGCGCGGGGCGGGGTTCGACACACTTCAAACCATTTGGCCGCGCAGCAACATCAATGCTCAACCCGTTCGTGTTGTTGATATTGATGAAGCCTCTTTAGCAGCTTTAGGTCAATGGCCATGGCCACGTTCGCAATTGGCAAGGCTTGTTGATGAGTTGAGCGGGCTGGGTGCTGCGGCGATTGTCTTCGATATTGTTTTCCCAGAGGCTGACCGCGCAGCAGGCACCAATGATTTGGATTTCGCAGTCTCCATCAAGGGTCGCCCTGTGGTTAGCGCATTCGCCACATCTGCTGGTGTGCCAACAGCTGTTCCAATGACAAAAGCAGGTTTTGCACAAACCGGAAATAACGCAGTAAATGCCCCACTATCGCTGGGCAAACTCACACAAAATTTAGCGATTTTAGATGAACCTGCAGCAGGTCTCGGCAGCATGAACATTGACCTCAGCAATGATCAAGGCATTGTCCGTCAAATACCACTACTCTGGTCGGACGGCAAAAACCTTTATCCAAGCCTTAGTTTGGAGGCGCTTCGCGTGGCACAAGGGGCCGACACTTATATTGTGAATGCATCACCAACTTCGGACAACGCGATCGAAACAATCCGCGTTGGAGAAATTGAAATCCCCACAACAGATAGAGGTATGTTTCAAGTTTATTTCAGAGCCAATGATCCAAAAATGTTTGTATCCGCGGCCTCAGTGATTGACACAAATCATCGCGAAGAATTGCGTCCCCTCGTGCAAGGCCACATAGTGATCATCGGCACGTCAGCTGTTGGGCTTCTTGATATACGCACATCAGCGCTCGGTGAATCGCTACCCGGTGTGGCTGTCCATGCCCAAGCTTTAGAGCAAATGATGTCCGGCACATTTTTGCGACGGCCCGAATGGGTTGTTGGATTGGAGTATTTTACGGTTGCATTGTTTGGCTTATTGATTTCGATACTGACCATGTTTCTGAGACCGTTGCCTAATGTTTTTGTGAACGGAGTAGGGCTCACTGCGCTTGCCAGCATCGTGGCGATTGCATTCCAAAAATTTGGCATCTTGTTGGATTTCACTTTTCCGGCAATGTCTCTGGCCACAGTGTTCATTGTAACCACCGCCTATAAATTGCTCATCGTTGATAGCCAAGGCCGTGAAATGCGGCGGGCCTTTGGTCATTATGTTGCGCCGACTATACTTGCTGAAATTGAGCGCAATCCATCTGCGCTTAAACTGGGAGGTGAGCTTCGTGACGTGACTGTGATGTTTGTCGACATCGAAAATTTTACGCCCTTAAGCGAAAAATTAGACCCCGAAAAGTTGGTTCAAACAGTCAACACAGTCCTCGACACCTGCAGCACCTCGATCCTTTCGGAGGGCGGTACAATAGACAAATATATTGGTGATGCTGTTATGGCGTTTTGGAACGCGCCGCTTGAGGTTGCTGATCACCAATATCACGCGGCTGTGGCTGCACTTAAAATTCAAAACGCTATCGAAGATCTAAACAATAGCGAAACCATTTCGGCCGTTCTAAAATCGATCGACCAATGGCCCATTGCTGTGCGCATTGGGTTTACATCCGGCACAAGCACTGTCGGCAATATGGGATCAGCACAACGCTTTGATTATTCTGTATTGGGCGAAGCTGTAAACACCGCATCCCGGGCCGAACAATCCTGCAAACACATTGGCCACAACATCGTGCTTGCCGGCGCGCCAACCTCCAAAACCTCAACCCTTGCCATATTACCAGCAGGTGCAGTCGCTATGAAAGGCAAAGCCGAGAGCACCAAAGTTTTCGCAATTATTGGTGATGAGAAGCTTGCCGGTGACGTGGCGTTCGTCACTTTGAAGAGCAAATTTCTAGCGGCCCTGCCCCAGATCAATTCGGCAAAAGCAGCGGCTCTCGCTAAACTTTATCCCCAACTGGCGCAGTTTTTTACAAAACTTCCAGACCGCAAAGCCGATTTTAAGAACCTCTAGTTACGCCTTCGCCCGCTCTCCAATGGGCGGAGAAAACTGTAGCCCCATGTCCCATGGCAGGTAAATCCATGTATCTTGGCTCACTTCCGTGACAAATGTATCAACAAGGGGGCGGCCCTGCGGTTTGGCATAAACTGTTGCAAAATGGGCTTTCGGCAACATTTCCCGAACAACCTTTGCAGTGGCGCCTGTGTCGACAAGATCATCTACTATTAACACGCCAGCACCCAGATCTGTGCCAATAATCACCGGAGAAACAGGCTTCAAAACCTGAATTTCCCCTTGTTTGTCATAATCATAGGAAGCGACACAAACAGACTCGATCACCCTAATTCCCAATTCACGCGCCACAATCGCTGCTGGCACTAAACCACCCCGCGTGATCGCCACTACAGCCGAAAACGGCCCCGCCGCCGACAATCGCCATGCCAAGGCGCGGGCATCTCGGTGAAATTGGTCCCATGACACGGGAAAGCTCTTTTGCCACTTTTCTTCCATCACCAGCCTCGTTTTTTGTGTTTCTTTCTATGCCGTTTTGTACAATTCAGTGCAATAACAGATATAAGATCAACACTTGTTTCATACTTTAACGCCAAAGTGGACCAATAAATCCTTCCTGCGGCGGTAAAACATGATTGAAGCTTTAGTCACGGCATTCGAACTCGCAAATATCGAAATGGTCATTGTGTCGATGCCCGACGCCATTATTGTCGATGTCTCAACGCCTATATTGCGAAAATGGAACTGCAAACGCGAGGACATCATCGGCAAGGCTTTGATGAAATTTGGATCTGGCAGTCTTTCAGCGCGGTTTGTAACCAATGAAACCAATCCCATTGAACAACCAACCATAGAAATTTCTTACGCTCCTCCCCTAGGTTCTGAAATCAGAACCACCTTCCGCACCCAGCCTTGGTCCGAAGGGAGCGAAAATAACATGATTCTGGTTGGTCAACATGCAAGCCTCGAACAGGCAGAAAGTGTTGCAAGCAACGAAAAGCGATTAAATATCGCTTTGCGATCGGGTGGTTATGCGCTTTGGGATCACAATTACGAAACCGGCCTCACTTATAATTCACCCGAAATGCTCGAGATATTTGGCAAGCATGTGGGCAATGAGGTTTTGGATTTCCATTCTTTCAACCAACTCATTCACCCAGAAGACATCAGCAAAACACTTGATGAAAAAATTCGCACGGCTCCCTTTGGTACTGAAATATTTCAAACCAGATACCGGGTTCGCGCCCAAAATGGCGGCTATATTTGGATTGAATCAGCAGCTGGCCTCATCCGTGATCCAGCCACCGGCAAGCCAGTAAAATGCGTAGGTCTGTGCCGCAACATTAATGACCAGATGGCCACGCTAGAGCGCTTGAAAAATTCTGAACTCGCTCTCAAGCGCACCCAAGCCGTGTCGCATCTTGGCAGCTTTAAACTGCGGGTGGAAAGCAATGTCTCGCGCCTCACCGCTGAATTAGCAGCCCTCATCGGCATGGCCGACGCGATGGTGCACCCCAATCTTGATGCCTTCATCAAGATGATTGAGCCTAGTGACCAAGAGAAATTCGGCGAAGCCCTTGAGCTCGCCAAAATGGGCACACAAATCAAAAATCTTGAAATTGCGATTAAGAAAAAATCTGGCGAAATTGAACATTTTCAAATTTCCATGGAACCAGAACGCGATTCTTCCGGCAAAATCGAATCTGTTTTTGGCGCCTGCCAATGCGTGACTGAGCGCAAAGCATTGGAGCGCAAATTCCATCAAGCTCAAAAAATGGAAGCCGTGGGCCAACTCACCGGCGGCATTGCCCATGATTTCAACAACCTTCTGATGGTGGTGATGGGCAATTTGCAGCTTGTCGAGCAAATCGTCAAAGGTGACGAGCGTGCATTGAAACGCATTCGTGCCGCCATTGATGCAGCCGATAAAGGCTCTGATCTCACGCGCCGCATGTTGGCCTTCTCTCGTCAACAAACCTTGCAAAACAAAGAACTTGTGGTCAATGACTTGCTGTTCAAAATGCAGGATCTGTTGCAACAGGCAGTGACCGCCCAAGTTGATTTGAAAATCATGCCGGGTTCTGACGTGTGGCCCATTAAAGCTGACCAGACCATGTTGGAAACAGCAATTCTCAATCTTGCCATTAACGCCCGCGACGCCATGAAACCCAAGGGTGGCCGATTGATGATCGAAAGTGCCAATCGCACTTTGGATGCTGAATATTGTGCCGACAATGAAGAAGTGATTCCTGGCGACTATGTTGAAATCGCTGTCACCGACACAGGCGAAGGCATTGCACCTGAAAACATTGAAAAGGTTTTCCAACCCTTCTTCACCACCAAAGGTCCAGAAGCGGGTTCGGGCCTTGGCCTGTCGATGATTTATGGTTTCGTCAAACAATCAGGTGGCCATGTAAAAATCTACTCGGAAGTGGGTCACGGCACGGCTGTAAAACTCTACCTGCCAAAACTCAAAGCTTCGGCAGTTACTGTCCCTGTGCAACGACCAGCCGAATTGCAAGAACATTTGTTGCGTGAACTAAGTGCCACCACCGAAGCCCTCCAACCTAAAGCTGATAATCGTAAGCTGAAGATTTTGGTTGTTGAGGATAATGATTCCGTGCGCGAAGTCGCTTCCGCCATGATCGAAGAAATGGGCTTCGAAACCATCACCGCCTGCAATGGCCATGAGGGTTTGAAAATGATCGACGACATCCGTGACATTGATCTCGTGCTTTCAGACGTGATCATGGCTGGCGGCATGAACGGTCCTGAACTCGCCCAAAAGGCCATGAAGCTACGCCCGGAACTCAAAATATTATTTATGTCCGGCTATGCGCCAGGTTCAGTGCGCCAAATGCAAGATCTGCCAGACACCATTGAGCTCGTAAACAAGCCCTTCACGCGCAATGATTTGACAGAGAAGGTGAAAAAGGCGCTGGCGGCTTAAAACACAGTCGTGCCTTTTTTTGAGGGATAATAATGCCTCCTGTCATCGTCGATCCAGCAAAAGTGCACGAATTTGTTGATGCTGATAATTTCTACAAATGGCTGGCGAAAAACCATGGCAGAGAAGAAGAGGTCTGGATAAAAATTCATAAAGTGGATTCCGGACTCAAATCCATATCCGCCAAACAAGCAATTGATGTGGTGCTATGCTGGGGTTGGATTGATGCTATCCGCAAAGGATTTGACGAAGCAAGCTTTCTGCAACGCTATACAAGGCGTGGCAAGAAAAGCATTTGGAGTCAGATCAATGTTGATAATGTTGCACGGTTGATCGCCGAGGGCCGGATGACTGAACATGGACTGATCCATGTCGATGCGGCTAAAGCCGACGGGCGCTGGGGCCGTGCCTATGGCAGCGGCAAAGACATGAAAATTCCTGACGACCTTCAAGCTGCCATTGATGCAGTACCAAAAGCCAAAGAAATGCTTGCAAAACTCAGTGAGCAAAATCGCTTCGCTTTGGCTTTTCGAATGCACAATATGAAAACGGAAAAAGGCCGCAAAAATAAAATTGCGACCTTTGTAGAAATGTTAGAACGCGGTGAGACTATCTACCCGCAGAAAAAGAAGTAAGACTAATGCGCTGCTGCAACTTCCGCATTGCCAAACCGCAAGCGCAGCAAATACCACACAATCGCCACACCAATCGCCTTACTCACCACCTCAGTCGCAAAAGCAGCTGGTGACAAATATTGCGCGAGATATTGGAATGCCAGTGTATCGACTGGTACAGCAATCAAGCTGGACAAAATAATCCGGTCTTGCAGCGGGCGTTTGGTAAATGAATAGACTGCCCAATCGGTCATTTCAGAAAGAGCAAAGGCAACGAGACTTGCGAATGCAAGCCCCGGCCCCGCAAAATAATAAACCGGAATGCCCGCAAGCAAAGTAGCCAATAAAACTTTATGGCCAATTTCACGCTGCGCATAATCACGCAACACAAAAACAAAACCCACAATCACATTGGCCAGATACAAAGTACCCATCCATGTGTTTGTGCTCCATTGCGTCACACCTTCAATCAGGTGTTCTGGAACAAAAAGCCAATTGACTAAAACGATAAAGGCCACATATGGCCCAACCGTCATGGCGATGCGAGCGAGCTTTCCCATTATCCGACGATTTCTTTGGCTTTAAAGTTCATCTTGATTTCTTTCTTCGCATTCTCAAGCGAGTCAGAACCATGAACTGAGTTTTCATCAATTGATTTTGCGAAAGTTGCGCGGATGGTGCCTGCTGCTGCTTCCTTGGGGTTTGTTGCACCCATAATGTCACGATACTTCTTCACAGCGCCATTGCCTTCAAGCACCTGCAAAACAACAGGGCCAGAAACCATGAACTTCACGAGATCTTTGAAGAATGGACGCTTGGCATGAACGCCATAAAACTTCTTGGCATCAGCCAACTTCCACTTCACACGTTTTTGCGCAATGATGCGAAGGCCAGCGGCTTCAATAATTGCATTGATTGCGCCAGTGTTGTTGCCCTTTGTTGCGTCGGGCTTCAGGATAGAAAATGTACGTTCGATAGCCATGGTGGTCCTCTTTAAAATGGAATGGACCGCCTATAGCGGCGGTCCACGTCCGAGGCAAGTGTTGGCTTATTGCGCTTTGCTCAAAAGCTGCGTGATACGCGCAATTGAAACGCGGCGGTTTTCTGGTTCAGCATCCGAAGTTGGAATTTTCAAGAAGCGCTCACCCAACCCAACAGTGCGCAAATTCTTCGCTGGGATTACATAGTAGGAAACCAATGCTTTCTTTACAGCTTCTGCCCGCGCCTTTGAGAGCTTGAGATTCAGAGCATCAGAACCCCGAGCGTCGGTATGACCTTCAATCAAAAAGACTTCGTTGGGGTATTTCCGAACAATACGCTCAATGATTGAAGCAATACCATCCAAACTATCCAGTTGCTCTTCGCGAATGAAAGCCTCGTTCGAGCCAAACCGGATCGTATCAATTTCAATGCGTGAAACCGTATCCCGCAAGCGCGGCTGCGCTGCAATTTCATCAAGCGTATAGCGTTGCTTAATGCTGCGCCGTGGTGGCGCAACCAAAACATCTTCCAATTCCTCATCATCCACTTCCGCGGCAAAAACTGCGCGCGGCGGGCGTGGGTGCGAGGCGTCTATATTGATATTGATGGTGATGTCAAAATCATCATTGCTTGCATTCAAAGCCAATTGTTCAGCACGGGCACGGCGCTCAGCAATCATCCGACGACGGAGAATTTCGCGGTCGCGGGCAACGGACGCGCGCCAGTAATCACGATTTTCGGCATCATAGAAGTCATCATATTGCGCATCGTTGTAAACTTTCACGCGCCGTTGCAATTCAGCCAATTGCAACTCTTCAGGCGGGCGGCGGTCTTGCAACACCACTTGAACGGGCGTGATGTTGGTAATGATCACCGTGTTGTTAATCGTAGTATTGTTCACTGTTGCGTTATTCGTCGTCGTGCCGGCGGCCGCTGGCGGTGCAGGTGGAGCTGGCGGTTGCACAGGAACGGGCGGCAACGGTGATGCGATAATTGCAGCCAGTTCGGCTGCAGGAATGGGTTTAGGTTCAGCCCGTGTTTGCTTGGCAGCTTCCTGAACAACTTGTGTTGCCTGGGCTTG
>JANPGD010000196.1:0-3814 GCA_031423845.1 Hyphomicrobiales bacterium
GAAAGTCCCTTCTGCCCTGCCGCTAAATTTTTCCGATAAAAAGCATTGGAATCTTCAGCCGTTGAAAACCCAGCATATTGCCGAATAGTCCATGGTTGCGACACATACATGGTGGGGTAAGGTCCACGCCTGAAGGGTGCCATGCCGGGAAAAGTTTCGGTGAACTCCGCTGGCTCGTAAATGCTTTTAACCGCAATGCCTTCAGGCGTCTGCCATGAGTAGTTTAAAATATCTGGACTGCGCTTCATAGATTGCACTCCGACGTTTTGAATGTGTCCCATGCTTTTTCGCACAGTGTTTCTGTAAGGTGCTCCAAATATCCAGCACCAGCAGCGGGATCATTGACGCACCATAAATGCGATTCCTGTTGCAAGATAATTTGAACATTGCGCGCCATGCGCACATCTAATTGATCAGTGGATAGAGGCTTGACGGAAATTGAACTGGCCCCCCCAAGTCCCGCACCCATCACACTTGCAACCGCTCTCATCATAAAGTGAGGCGTATCAGCGCCAACATAGAGTGCTCCGTCCATAACACCGTGCAACGCCAAAGGTGCATCCGGCCATTTGCATTCACTCAAAGCTCTCGACCATAAAATGCGCATGGCACGAAATTTTGCGATACTCTGAAAGATATTGTGATGCGCAGAGAGTGTGACAGAAACAGCCGTGCTCACCTGTTTATCATTGAGAAGATCCAATTGCCGCATAAGGCCGACGGCCTTTATTAAAATATCTCCAAGATCGTCGCTTACAATATCAAAATATGGCCCCGTGAATCCTTGCCCATGAATTGATTGCGCCAATTTAATATCGTTCACGCCGAAATTAATTTCAAGGCGTGAAGGGTCAAGGGGCAGCGTCGCGATCAAGCGAACCAGGGCGGTGGCCGTGATATCCCCGCCCTCATTACGCAGCAACAAAGAATGCAATGGCAAATCACGGAGTTGTGAAACCTCATCGGCCGCCGCAACAGTATAGCCATCAACACCGTCTGAAACCATGCCCATGGGGGCAATAATTTTCCATGGGGCATTTGTCGGTCGCAGGGCGCGTGGGCCATCGTGCTGATCAAACAAAGCGCCATCAGCAGCCACGCGAGAATGCACCGCTATCTTTGAGAGCCACTGTTCCCGATGATGCATCGATTATGCGTTCAAGCTGGTATACATGATGAGCATAACTCCAACCACGAACGATCCCGTCAGAAGCACAAATGCTTGACGATCCTGTCTTGCGGCCACTTCATTATGGCCATGGAATGCCGGCCAGGACGTTCGCACCGCTTGCGCCAGGCTCAGGATCACAAACACATAAGCCGCAAAAAATAATTTATCCACCATCATCAGGTAATCAGTTTCGGGCATCTGCGCATTCGAAGTTAATTGCAGAGCGACCAAAGTAAGCAATGCCGTGATGCCCATACCAATGCGGCCTTCCACGTAAATAGGGTGAATGAAAAATACCAATGCAGCGCAGGCTGCAACCAGAAAAATCGGCAATATAACTTTAATCGCATTTGATAACGTGTTGCGATGAATAGGCACCGAAACTGTGACACGCGAATAAGAGTCTAAATCTATGGTCCGCAAATCTCCAAAAGTCGTAGGATAGAGAATGTTTGAACGCGCAAACTGCGCCGGGTCGATAATATAGCCCGGCAACACAATACGGGGGCTCATCAATACAGGAACTTTGTCGGGGACAAAAATTTGTTTCGCAACGCCAGCAGTATTATCTTCAAACATGAACTTCAACTGCTGAACGTCAAATGGAAATTTTTCCATCGGCATGGGAGAAGAAAACTGTCCTTGAAAACGGGTCGCCATATAGAGGCTGCCGTCCGGCATTTTTTGTGGCGTTTCATAAAGTGCAGTAACTGTGTGATCGGACCGATTATAGGGGTTCATAAATTCAAAGGTTTTTGAGGGGTCAATCGCCGGATTTTTCCAACGCAACCACACATAAAAATCCATGGCATAGCTCTGCGTCTTGAGGTCAAGCTGCTGGATATCATTGATGTAGACACCAAATACGACCTCATCCGGAATTGTCGCTTGGGCGTGAATGGGCGCGTCAAAGCTCAAGAAAAGCAAGATCGAAAAAATGACTCGGTAGAGCAAATGCAAAATTAAGTTCCCCAATAGACCCAGACTTCCGCCCTTGATTTAAAGCAGATTGTCGGTCACTCATAGGGGCTGTTAAAAAAGGACTGAATCATGGCTGAAACGACGATATTTTTGGGCAAAAGCGACAAGCCAGAAGTGCTTTTTTTGCCCATGGCCAATCGCCACGGTTTGATAACGGGCGCCACCGGCACCGGAAAAACAGTGAGCTTACAAATTATGGCAGAAGGCTTCTCGCGTTTGGGAGTGCCAGTTTTTGCGGCTGATATTAAGGGTGATCTTTCAGGCATTTCACAAAAGGGCAGTGATATTGATTTTCTTGTGGCCAGAGCAAAGCAAGTGGGCCTCACGCCTTATGAGCACGAAGCGTCACCTACAATTTTTTGGGATATATTCGGCGAACAAGGCCACCCCATTCGCACCACCATCACCGAGATGGGTCCATTGCTACTGTCGCGTTTAATGGGACTGAGCGATGCGCAAGAAGGTGCACTCAATATTGCCTTCAAAATAGCCGATGAGGAAGGCCTCGCACTTTTAGACTTGAAAGATTTGCGGGCTTTGTTGAAAGACTTGGCCGATCGCGGCAAAGAAATCACCACTGAATATGGAAACGTGGCTTCAACCACCATCGGCGCAATTCAGCGCCAACTTGTGGTGATTGAAGAGCAGGGTGGTGATAAATTCTTCGGTGAACCAGCATTCGACATTAAAGACTTCATGCGCACCACCCGTGACGGTCGCGGCTACATCAATATCATCGCAGCAGATAAACTCATTTCCTCCCCGCAGCTCTACGCAACATTTTTATTGTGGCTCATGTCTGAGATGTTTCAAGACATGCCTGAAGTGGGCGATCTTGATAAGCCGAAACTCGTTTTCTTTTTTGATGAAGCCCATTTGTTGTTTTCTGAAGCGCCTCCCGGCCTCATTCAAAAAGTGGAGCAAACGGTGAAGCTCATCCGTTCCAAGGGGGTTGGTATTTATTTCGTAACGCAGAATCCGCTAGACGTGCCTGATAGTGTTCTCGCCCAACTGGGCAACCGCGTTCAACATGCATTGCGGGCCTATACGCCGCGTGAGCAGGAAGCTGTGAAAGTGGCGGCCACCACGTTCCGCCCCAATCCAAAATTTAAGACGGCAACAGCCATTACTGAATTGGGCAAGGGTGAGGCCTTGGTTTCCGTATTGGATTTGAAAGGTGTTCCCACCATGGTGGAGCGTACTTTCATCCGACCTCCGTCAGGGCAACTTGGCCTTGTCACGGCTGCACAGCGACAGGCCACAATTGACGCGTCCCCGGTGGCTAGAAAATATGAAACGGCAATCGACCGAGACTCGGCTTACGAAAAATTACATGCGAAAGCCTCAGCCAATGCGGAGGTCGCCAAGCAAATCGCACAGAACCAAGCTGATGCAAAAGCCGCCCGTGCAGCACCAAGGGAACGTGAATCCGCTTCGGATCGTTTTGTCAAAAACGTCGCAGGCTCCGTTGGTCGTCAATTGGGCAGCACGATTGTCAGGACCGTGGGTAATGCCTTAGTGCGCGGGATTTTAGGCAGTCTCACACGGCGCTAGGCTGTTCACGAACATGTGCATGGTCGTCATCCAGCAAAACATTATATGAAGTGTGAGGCGTCGTTAACTGGGAGCATACCGATGTATAAGTTACTTCTCGCTGCAATA
>JANPGD010000197.1:0-2523 GCA_031423845.1 Hyphomicrobiales bacterium
TGACCGAAAGAACTCGCTCGTCGAAACGGAATCCTGCACTTTTCCGTCTCCAACAAAGATCACTTTCTGTGCTGCCAACTTCGCGTCTTCGGGTTGATGTGTCACCATCAACACGGTCAGGTTTCTCTCACGCTGCAATTCGACAATGAGGTTGAGCATGTCAATACGCAGGCCCGGATCGAGTGCCGCGAAAGGTTCATCAAGCAAGAGGATCGGTTTGTTGCGCACCAACACCCGTGCGATGGCGATACGTTGACGTTCGCCGCCCGAAATTTCACCCGGTTTGCGTTTGGCCAAATGGGCAATGCCAACGCGAGTGAGGGCGGTTTCAACTTGGTACTTTTGTTGATCATCCAGTTTCAAATTAGGCGATAGTCCAAGCGCCACATTGCTCCACACATCAAGATGGGCAAAGACATTGTGATCTTGAAAAATCATGCTGATAGGGCGAGCTGAAGGCGATGCAGAGGCCCGCACCCCATTGATGATGACTTCGCCTGATTTGAGATTTTCAAACCCTGAAATAATCGACAGCAGCGTGGACTTCCCAGCACCGCTGGGGCCAAGAACTGCGCAGAATGTTCCGGCTTGAATATCGATATTTATATCAAGCGCAAAACCAGCTATTTCATAGCGGCCATTTTCAATTTTGATCATTTGGCTTTCCGAGACGTTGGGCAATGACAGTGAGGGCAAAACAGAAGCCTGCCAATAGCAGCGCTGTGCCACCCGCATCATTGCCGCGATAGTGACCCATTTGTTGATGGATGAGGCTGGGCACAGTGATGAGACCTTGGGTGCCGAGCAAAGTTACAGCTGTCAAATCGCCCAACGAAAGCACGAAGGCCATCAGCAGGGCTTGTGCCAATGGTCTATGCATCATGGGTAAATCGATATGACGCAACTTGTTCCAGCCCGTGATATTGAGTTGTGCGCAAAGTCGTCCGTGCATTTGGTTCATCAGTGCGAAGGAGGGGGCCAATACCGAGACAGAAAAGGGCAAGGCCATAAGAGCGTTCAAGGCGATAATGCTGAACAGGACGACGATGAATGATTCATCAAAACGGCGCAGAGCAAGAAACCACCCCGTAGCCAATACGGCAGGCGGCACAATCAAGCTGGCCAATGCCGCAGTTTGTGTGGCGAGATTATTGTGCCGCGCCAATGGCCAAGCAAGGCCAACACAGAGCAGGGCGGCGGGAATGGCAATGGCAACGCTGGTGGCGCAAGCTTGAAAATTAATATTGAGATAGGGAAGGCCTGAAACAATCAATGCGAGGATGGGTGGGGTGATAAACAGAACTGCGACGGCCAGCGCAAATCCGTCAATTATTTTTGCAGGTTTCGATCGACCATCTCGCCGGATGGTGGTGGATTTAAAGCTTGATAATGCGGAATTGTGCAATGCCATTTTTCCAGCTGCGAAGACCAGAATTAAACACAAGAGAATCTGAATTGCCGAAAGGCTCAGCGCGCGCGCCACATCAAAATCCTGGCGTAAGGATTGATAGATTGCCACTTCCAAAGTTGTGGCCGAAGGGCCGCCCAAGGTGAGTACAATCACAAAACTCGCGGCACAGAGCAAAAATATGAGGCCGCAGATGCGTGGCAGAACATTGCGTAGCGCTGGCCATTCCAAGTTTTTGAAAATGGCGCGATCTGAAAAATTGAGTTGCTCTGCAAGGCGGAAATTTTCTTGTGGGATGGTGTTCAGCGTTTCCAACAAAAGCCGCGTGGCAAGTGGCATATTGAAAAACACATGCGCCAATAATATGCCGTTCAAGCCATAAAAATTAAACCATCCGCCGAGCAATCCTTGTGCGCCAAAGATTGTCGTGACGGCGAGAACAACCACGATGGCGGGCAGGGCGAGCGGTACAGCGAACACGCTGAGTAGTATTTCACGCCCCACAAATTGGCGGCGCGAAAGGGCGCGGGCCACAAAGATTCCCACCACAACCGAAATGAGTGTTGACAGGAACGCCTGCTTTAACGTGAACCATAAAACATGAATGATCGCGGAGTTGATTTCGGCATTCCAAAATCCACCCCGCTCCATCGCAAATGAAACCAATGGCACCAGCCCAAGCAGAATTGCGCCCAGAATGATTCCGGGCGCAATGGCTTTGCTAAGCTGATTATTCATTCACCGCTTTCATCCACTCATCAATCCAAGCTTTGCGGTTGTTGTTCACCTCTTCAGGTGTGTAGAGCAAAGTTTTCGCTGGTTTTACCAGAGTATTGAAAGCATCCGGCAGGGCCACCGTGATTTCGCCAGCAGGCATCATCCAATTGGTTGTGGGGATTTCGTTTTGAAAGTCAGGTGTGAGCATAAAATCCAAAAACTTTTGCGCCAGTGCATGTTCTTTGGAGCCTTCAATCAAGCCCGCCACTTCGATTTGCAAGTAATGGCCTTCGCTAAAATCAGCAGCCTTATACTTGTCAGTTTTTTCTTCAACGATGTGATAGGCGGGCGAGGTGACATAGGAGAACACCATGGGTGCTTCACCCTTGGTGAACAGC